>JAKATV010000196.1 GCA_021818565.1 Planctomycetota bacterium | reverse complement strand
AGTTTCATGTTATACAAAGTATAACAGTATTACACAAGCGGAATATATCGTCCCGCAGCTTACCTCGCATTATTGCCACTTCAAACTTAGGAATCAATCCGGCGGGTTGCCGCAAAAGTCGGAATGCGGGCAGCCGACGCATTGACCGAACTGGTTTGTGGCCTGCCTGTTTGGGTTAGCAAAATCAGCCGCAGCCTCCTCCAGTCGCGGGCTACCCAGCTTCTGCTGACACACAGTCGGCATCATGCCCGAAATTTTGCGATGGCCTGGATGCGGGCGGTGGCGTGGTCTACGATGCGGGCCGGGTAATCTTGACCGATGATGCAGCCGCATTGGCTTTGCAATAGCGGAGGCATTTCCCACGGGGTATGAATGAAATCCCTGGGGACGTTGGCAAGTTCCGGAATAAAACGCTTTACGAATGTGCCGTCGGGATCAAATCGTTGGGCTTGAAGAATTGGATTCATCACGCGGAAATAGGGCGCGGCATCGGTGCCCGTGCCGGCGCTCCATTGCCAGCCACCGACATTGCTGGCCTGGTCGTAATCCATCAGCCATTGCATGAAGAGTTGCTCCCCGATGCGCCAGTGGGTGTCCAGATCTTTGGTGAGAAACATGGCGGTGATCATCCGCAGGCGATTGTGCATCCAGCCGGTCTGTTGAATCTGCCGGATGGCGGCATCCACAATCGGATATCCGGTACGGGCCTGGCACCAGGCGGCAATCAGCTCCGGCTTGTTTTCCCACGCCAGGTGCTCATATTTTTTCTGAAACGCGCTATGACAGGTGTGGGGATAATGATAAAGAACCATGCGATAAAACTCGCGCCAGATCAATTCGGAAAGCCATGTTTCCGCCCCTCCGTTGCCGGTCATCGCCCCCTGGTTCACCGCCGCGGCAACGCACTGGCGGATGGATATTGTCCCGGCGGCAAGATGAGCAGAGAGTTGTGAAACGCCGGGCACCGCGGGGATGTCCCGGTCTTTGTGATAAAATTTGATTTTTTTCTGGATAAATGTGTCCAACAATGCGGCGGCACCGCGCTGGCCTGTTGGGATTGGCAACGTCACAGCCGGATAACCCAGCGATTCAAGATCAGGAATCGGATCAGAAGAAATGGATGTAACAGGCGATTTTGCCGGCAAGCCGGCATTTTGAACAGGCGACTGCCCCAGTTTTGCCAGCCAGGCGCGTTTGTATGGCGAAAAAATGGTATACGGATTCTCGGAGCCGGTAAGTATCTCAAAAGCCTCAAATATTACGCCATCTTTAAAGCTCTTAATGTCAACACCCCTATTTTCCGCCTCACGCGCCAAGCGCTGATCCTGGGCAATTTGTGCCGGCTCATATTCCCTGTTGAGCGTAATGGTGCGGACATCCAGACATTTCGCCAGCCCCAGTATGGCCTGTACGGGATCTGCCGTGGTGAGAATTTTCAATGGAATATTTAAGTCAGCCAAAGCGGCAGAAAGCTCCTTAAGCGACGTAAGCCAGAACGCCGCCTGGTATGCGCCAGTCTTTCCCGTGGCTGCGGTAAACCAACGCGTATCAATGCAAAATACCGCGACAACGGCATCTCCCAATCGGGTGGCAGCCGCAAGAGCGGTATTATCCCGTACACGAAAGTCCCGCCTGAACCAATGCAAAACCGTTCTCAAGCAATATTCTCCAGCACCAGCCAAACCGCAAAAGCGGCGACGATTATAGGCGGCCCGCGACCAATTGTGCCAACGCGATATCCAGCGCTTCCACCCACCCAGTGGGCCATCACCACGGTGATCTATGACTTATAATCCTGTGGCAACCTCCTGATTACTCGGACAGGCTCCAAGCAGAATGGCGGCGTTGCGTTGCCACATGTTGAATTTGGCCCGACGGAATGCTCGCCCGCGCGTGGCTTGATCCCAATCATGCTTAGTCCAGCGCAAAACAGTCTGCGGCGAAACAGTTCCGGAAAATGCGCGGGGCTGAAAATCAGGATGACTGGCGGCCAGCGGACGGCGATTAAACGGACAGACGCTCTGGCAGATATCGCAGCCGATTATGTAATCGGCATCGCGCATGGGGGCGTGAAATTCCTCAGGGATATCCCCCCGATTTTCCAATGTGAGATAACTGATACATTTACTGGCGTCCATGCGATAAGGCGTCAGGGCGTCGGTGGGACACGCGGTAATGCACCGGGTGCAGGTGCCGCAGCGATCCGGAACCGGCGGGTCAGCCGGCAGCGCTACGGACAGAAAAAGCTCCCCCAGCAGAAACCATGAACCGTGCCGGGGGTGAATCATCATCGTGTTTTTCCCGATCCATCCCAATCCGGCGCGGGCGGCCAATTCCCTTTCCAGGCACGGCCCGGTATCAACATATGCACGCGCTGTAATATCTGAATTCATCAACGCCCGAACCGCCCGTTCAAGCTTTTGCAGCAAACCCGTGAATATGCGGTGATAGTCCCGGCCGGCGGTATAAGAAGCAATTTTTGCGTCCGGTCGCCGAACCGCCGTGAAGGGATTTTCAGGGCGATCAGCATGGCCAGCCATCACCTCGCGCGATAAATCACCCAGCGTGTCCACGGCCGATCCATCGGGGAGCTGCGGCGGCGGGTCTCCCGGGCTGTGATGATAACTCATCGCCACGCACACAGCGCTTGACGCCCAGGGAAGGTGCGACCGAATATCGATTTTAGCTTGCGCCATGCGGGCGAGATAATCCATCGCGCCATGGCGGCCAAGGGCAAAAAACTCCGCAATATAATCGTGATGCGGTGAGGGCTGAATATCGGCTATTCCAACTAAATCAAAGCCGATATCGCAGGCGGCGCGTTTTATAGCGATGACCAATTCCCGCGATTCAATCGCCCGAACACGAGAACCGGCAACCACGGATAAATCCGCGCGGTTGGCTTCATCAGGCCCGCCGAGCGGTTCGTTACTATTCATTTCGGGCAATACGGTCATTATTTCCAACTTCAGGGGCGCTAGCTGGTCCTAGGCGGTTGATTTTCAGGCCCGGCGGGCGGCTCTTTATCTTTGGGTACAAAATCAAGCAGGTCATCGGGTGCCGGTTCGCTGTCCGCCAAGGCCGCCTGAACTTCCGGATCCAGGTCCATGTGTTCCAACGCCTCCTCATTGAGTCGGTCGATCGTGGGAGTATGGATATCTTTAATATCGGGATCATGCGTGGTGGCGATCCAATATCGTAAGGCGAACCAGACGACTACCAGAACCGCAACACCGCCGCCGACAAATCCCGCCGTCCATGTCTGCGACACCGCCAAAAGTGCAAAACCAGCCATTACCGCATCTCCCGATCGAACAACGACTTGATACTGCGTCCATGCCGCAACATTTTCCCTTGCCCACATTATAACATACTTAGAGAACCTTTTCCCATTCAATGCGCTCCAGCGCCGGATCGCGGTGGCGTTCAAACTGCTGCGTAAACATCATGTGATATATGCCATGGTTATCCAGCAGTTGTTCATGCGATCCCTGCTCGACAATTTTACCTTCCACCAGCACGGCAATGGAATCCGCATCCATAATCGTGCTTAAGCGATGGGCAATGACAATCGTGGTGCGGTTGCGCATCAGATCATTGAGTGATTGCTGGATGAGTTTTTCCGACTGCGTGTCAAGCGAACTGGTGGCCTCATCAAGCACCAGAATACGCGGATCAGCCAGAATGGCCCGGGCAATGCTGATGCGTTGTTTCTGGCCGCCGGAAAGTTTATTTCCCCGCTCCCCCACCGGGGTCTGATAACCCTTGTCCATGGCCATGATAAATTCATGGGCATTGGCTTTTTTGGCGGCGTCAATAATGTCCGCTTCATTGGCATTGCGCCGGCCAAAGCCGATGTTTTCCATGATCGTGCCGTCAAAGAGATACACATCCTGCAACACCATAGCAAATTGCCGCCGATAATCCGCCAGGCGAATATCCTTTATATCCACACCGTCCAGGAGAATGGCTCCAGAGGCAACATCGTAAAATCTGGCTATTAAATTCACCAGCGTAGTTTTTCCACTGCCCGACGGCCCCACCACCGCCAAGGTTGAACCCGCCGGGATATCCAACGTGATATGATCAATCACCGTTTGATCAGGTTTATAACCAAATGAAATATCACAGAGTTTAATATGTCCCCGCGGCTGGGCCACGGCGATGGCGTTGTCTCGATCCGGCATATCCGGCGATTGATTAAGCACATCGCATACCCGGTCCAGCGATCCCAGGTTCTGCTGAAGATTTTGCAGGGAGTCAATCATTTGCGTAATTGGTCCCAGCAGCATCAAGCTGTAGGTTTCAAACATCACCAGATCGCCCACTTTAAGCTTCCCTTGCAGCACCAGTTCGCCACCATACCAGATAATGACAATGCCGATAGCGGGCACGAATATCGACCATCCCGTGGCCAACAGCCGACCCAGAATAGAAGTGAAGTATTGCTTGCGTACCAGTAAGTATTGCCGTGCCCCGAATTCCTTGTGTTCACTGCGCTCACGGCGAAAACTCCGCACCACCCGGATGCCGGCAAATAAATCGCTCACACGCGATGAGAGAATGCCCCGGTCATCCTGAATATTTCGCCACATGGGGCGCAGGCGGCGAAATATTAAAAAGTGAATCACCACCACCGGTGGAATCAACGCTGCGGCAACTGCAAATAGCGTGCAGTTGGTGGCAACGAGAATCAGGAGAATGCAGATCATCCGGAATATCGCGCCCACCGGATTGACAATAGCATTCTGCACGCCTCCAACCACCTGGTCCGTATCGCTCATCACCCGGCTGATGATGCCACCGGTGCGATACTCGGCCAATTGCGCTAATGGCAAGCGAGCCAGGTGCTCATGCAGGCGCTGCCGCAGGGATGCCGCCAGGCGATAATTGAGTTTCTGCGCGGCCAATACGCGAATCCAGGAAATGCTTACGCCGATAATTTCCGCGGCAATCAGCGCCAACACCAGCGCCAACAGCCCGTGCGATGGCGAATCGGAAAACCAATGGCGCAAACCGCCAGGCGGTAAATGACGGGTAATCGGCAGGGGCTTACGCACAAAAACATAATCAATGGCCAATTTCAACACATACGGCGGTGTCAGCGCGACGACGGAACTGACAATCGCCACAACCATTAATGCCGTAACAGAACCATAATATCCGCGCAGCATAACCCGATATTGCCCCAGCAAATGCCGCTTGGAATATTTAAATGTATGCTTCTCGCCCGTGGGGCCACCCATGGAATGCCGCCCCCCATGCGACGCCGGCGGATCAACCCGTGGCGCATCGGGATCTACGAGTCGATCCCCTTTTAACAATCCCTGGCGTAGTTTTTGCCGGAATTCCTTAAATCGCGTGCGGCTGGACTTCATCTATATTTCGCCTGATAGAAACCATCTACCGGGCATTATAGACACCTTTGAATAAAAAAATCACTCTTTAAGATGCCAAGCGGCTGGCAAACGGATAAAATAATGGGCTTGGCCGCCGAAGGGTAGATCGGCCGGGCCGGTATGAGGAATGGAATAATCGATGGCCAAACTTGGCGTCAATATTGATCATGTGGCAACTCTGCGGCAGGCGCGGCTGGGAACTGAGCCCGACCCCGTGTGGGCGGCGGTCGAAGCTGAATTGGGCGGAGCCGATTTAATTACTGTACACCTGCGGGAAGATCGGCGGCACATTCAAGATCGGGATGTGGAACTGCTGCGGCAAACGGTTCAGGTACCGCTGAATCTGGAAATGGCGGCACTGAAAGAAATTGTGGCAATCGCCCTGCGCATTAAACCGGCGATGGCGACTCTGGTACCAGAAAAGCGGACGGAAGTAACCACGGAGGGCGGCTTGGATGTCGCTGCCAATACCCCGGCGCTTTCCGCTGCCGTGGGAAAACTTAGCGCCGTGGGCATCATGTGCAGCGCGTTTATTGATGCCGATTTGCGACAGGTCCATGCGGCGAAACAAGCGGGCTTTGGCATTTGTGAATTGCACACCGGCCCGTATGCCCTGGCCGCCGCCGGCGCACAACGCGATAAAGAACTTGAACGCGTGCGAGCCGCGGGCGAGGAAATTTTGAATTCCGGGATGCAGCTTAACGCCGGGCACGGACTGAATTACACCAATGTGCAGGCGATCGCCCGCCTGCCGCACCTAAGTGAATTGCACATCGGCCACGCCATTGTAAGCCGCGGCATATTCATCGGCCTGCGGGAAGCTGTGGCCCGCATGAAAATCGCCATCAGCAGCATGGGCTGAAATTGAATTAAGATGGAGTTTAACACATGTTTCATGGCACATTTACCGCATTGATCACCCCCTTTCGCAACAACACCTTTGATGTTGTTGCGTATGAAAAACAGATCAGCTTTCAAGCCCAACACAAATTGCAGGGCATTATCCCGGTGGGTACTACGGGAGAATCGCCCACGCTGTCACATTCCGAGCACAAGCAGGTTATTGAGGTTGCCGTCAAAGCGGCGCGCGGCACAGGCCTGAAGGTGCTGGCCGGCACCGGTTCCAACAGCACCGATGAGGCCATTGAATTGACGCAATTTGCCAAATCCGCCGGTGCCGACGCCGCCCTGATGGTCAATCCCTATTACAACAAACCCACACAGGAAGGGCTATATCGCCATTTCCAGGCGGTGGCCCAGGCGGCGAATATTCCCATTGTGCTGTACAACATTCCGGGCCGCACGGGAATTACCATGACGGTCGGCACGATGCAGCGCCTGATCAAAGATTTCAAAAATATTGTCGCCGTAAAAGACGCGGCGGGTAATATCGACTTAACCACCGAAGCCGCCGCCGCAGGCCTGACCGTGCTTTCCGGGGATGATTCCATGACATTACCGATGATGGCGGTGGGTGCCAAAGGTGTAATCAGTGTGGCCAGCAATATCGTGCCCGGTCAGGTGCGAAGTCTGGTGGATGCGGTGAATGCCAATGATTTCGCATTAGCACGCAGTATTCACCACAAACTTTTCGCGCTGTGCAAAGCCCTGTTTATTGAAACCAATCCAATTCCCGTAAAAACCGCGATGGCCTTATTGGGTCGCGATACGGGCGAAATGCGGCTACCGTTGTGCGAAATGGCCGATGCCAACCGCGACGTGCTGACCAAAGCACTTAAAGGGGCGGGGTTGCTATAATATTAATGTACCCCGATGGCAATCGCGGCACTGACGAAAGGCAATATCGGAAAGGCCCTATCGTTAAAATCCATGGATTTTCATTGGCTTATCAGGAGACTTTATGGCTAATTCCAATCGATCCACCACACCGGCACAAGATGTCGCGCTGCTGCTTATCAGGCTGATCATCGCTACCATTTTTTTGTATCATGGTTCGCAAAAGCTCTTTGGTGCCTTTGGCGGACCGGGGCTGAAGGGCTGGCATAGCTATATCGTTTCCATGGGCATGCCCATGCCCTGGGTCAGTGCCATTCTCAGTGCCTGTGCTGAATTTTTCGGCGGCCTGATTTTTCTGGTCGGCACGGGGTTGCGCATTATCGCTATTCCATTGGCGATTAACATGATGGTGGCAACCTGGGTTACCCATGGCCACGGCTTCAATGTAATGAATAACGGATGCGAATATCCTTTGTGCCTGCTGGTGATTGTTGTGGCGATGTTTCTTATGGGACCGGGACGCTTTACTCTGGGAGCATTATTCCGCGGCATCCGGCCCGGCAATGCTTAATTGTTCGCTCACATAGCCTGCAATGGCAACCATTCCCGATTTTTTCTATTTGACGCGTGAACGTCCGATAAAAATCTATTATTTTCATTATATTTATATTTACGAATAAAGAT
>JAKATV010000360.1 GCA_021818565.1 Planctomycetota bacterium | reverse complement strand
GCGTGCCGACGGCGCTTCCGCGGCCAAGACGGGTTCGTAAGATGTTGCGGCCCTGCGTTCACCATGCCCGAGAGTAAACCACAAAATACGCGCCAGCGCAACTCTCGCAAATGCGAATATTAAGACCGGGTTATTTTAGTTCCGGACGCCACTGTGAACTTCCCCACGGCCCGCTACTTTTTTTCGGCAGGATCGGCACAGCCTGCCCCCGGCGTTTCTATTTGCACCGGTGATGTTCCATCGGAGGATGTTAGGCTGTCGAGCGTTTGTACTGTCTTGTCTATCACGTCCTCGCACTCGGAGTCGCCGCGTTTGAGCCGCCATGTATTTTTCCGTTGATCCCGCAAGAACGAAGCCCAATGGGGGCCGTCGAAGTCTGGGGCAGTATTTTTGAGTTGTTTGGTGATCTGGTCCGCTAATTCCCGGGCTCTTTCACAATTGGAATCATCGCGTGATATCAATTACCGCAAGTGCTCTGTCACGCCCAAATATGAGGATTGATTGGTCAAAACAACGATACATTAAAATATCCTTTTCAGAAACGCGATGCTCTTTTTTGCGGCCTGTACCGGCTGGTCGGGACAGGTGTACAACTCCACGGTAAGAAATCGATCATATTCAATGGCGAGCAAGGATTTTTTCAGGGCCTGCCAATTCATGGTTCCTTCGCCGGGAATCAGGTGATAATGTTTACGGCCTGGAATATCTTCAATGTGACAATTCCAGATTCTGCCGCGCAGTAGCTTTAAGACCGCCGGAATTTTCTCCCCGAGCACCACGGAATGGCCGATATCCAGATTGGCTCCGAGCATGGGGCTTTTGAGATCATCGATAAGTTGCTTAAGCTCCGTCGCCCATTCGATAAACAACATTGGCTCACATTCCACGCCGATACGAATATTGAGCTTTTGCGCAACATCAAGAATGGGCTTAAGGCCTTCGATTAATTGCGCCGCCGCTTTTTCCGGGGGCATGGTGGGAAGGGCCTTCCCGCTGGTGATACTGATATTTTCCGCCCCCACCGCATGGGCAAATTTAAGGGTGTTAAGAATCATCTTTTTTCGCGCGGCACGCAAGGCGGGCTGCGGAGAAATCAGCGACGGTTCAAAAAACGGCTCCGGCGGGGCATGCTTCCAAAAGGCGAAGGTGCAGTTGGCGTTGATGTTGCTGACGCCAATAGCGTGTTTTTCCAATTGCCGCCGAATGGCCAGAGCTTCCGCGGCAACAAAGGTATCAGGATACCAGTGGGGCTTGTCGGCGAGAATTTCCACCCCGGTGTAACCGGCGGCGGCAATTTCATGGATGGCCCGCATGAGCGACATGCGGGTAAACGCGTTGGTTGAGAAAGCCAGTTTCATTTTAGCTCCGTGATTTTTCCCGCCCGGATTTATCCAGATTACGGTTCCAGTAATTCCAGCGCCTCACGCATCTGCCCGGCCAAATGTGAATCTCCGGATTTTTCCGCAATGGGGATACCGGCTTCATATTTTTCACGGGCCTGGGCAACTTTTCCCTGCTGCACCAATGCCCGCCCACAGGCGAAATACGCGGCGGCATACGTGGGGTCAATGCGGAATATGGCGTTAAATTGCTCAATCGCCGCGTCCAACTGATCGCCTTTCATATATTCCAGCGCCAGGCCATACCGCAAGAAGCAGTCGTTGGAATCCGCTTCCAGAAGTTTGAGCAATTGTTCCACTCGTTGCGTGTTCATAGCCATCCTTTGATTCGCGCGGTTCGCGACATTTGCCGCGGGGATGCGGTTATTGCGTCAGGACCAAATCATCACGGTGAATGACTTCTTCATACCAGGTATCCAATCCGAGCAGCGCGGCGAAATCTTTAGACTTGCGGCCCATAATTTTTTCCACATCTTCGCCGGCGTAATTGCTTAGCCCCCGGGCAACAACATTCCCCGCGCAATCCACAACGGCCACCGCATCTCCGCGTGAAAATTTTCCCCCTACCGATACAATGCCCCCCGCCAACAGGGACTTATTATTTTTTAACGCCTTCACCGCGCCGTCATCCACGGTCAGGGTGCCGAGAGTTTTAGCGGTCAACCCGATCCAGCGGCTGCGCGCCGACAACCGGCGAGAGCCGGGCAAAATCAACGTACCTAGGTCTTCGCCTTCAAGAAGCCGCGATACGATAAACGGCATTTTTCCATTGGCGATGATTACAGGTTCCCCGGCGGTGCGAACGGTGCCCGCCGCCACGAGTTTGCCGCCCATGCCACCGCTGCCGCGTGTGGATTTTTCAGGTCGTACCATGGCGGCAACCGATTCATCCATATCAGATACGGTAGTTTGCACGTGGCCTTGCTCATCAAGTAAACCATCCACAACCGAAAGCAGAATCAGCATATCGGCCCGCAGCAGATTAGTAATATGCGCTGCGATCAGGTCGTTATCTCCAAAGCGAATCTCTTCCACCGCAACGGCATCATTTTCATTGATAATCGGTAGCGCACTGGAACGCTGAAGGGCGTGTATACAATTGCGCAAATTCAAATAGCGCAGGCGGTGCTCAAAATCCTGCCGGGTGACAAGAATCTGCCCGGCGTGCAGGCCGTGGGGCTTAAGAGCTTGGGCAAATTGATTGATCAATAAGCTCTGGCCAACCGCGGCGGCGGCTTGCAGCATCGGCAGATCCTTAGGGCGGGCGGACAATCCCATTTCCATCATGCCGGCCCCAATGGCACCGCTGGACACCAGCGTGATATGGATACCGCGCTGTTTTCGCAGGAGCGCCAGATCATCAGCCAAAGCGGAGATCACGGCATGGTCCAGCGCCCCGTTTTTATCGGTGAGCGCATTGGTGCCGATTTTCACAACGATGCTGGATATTCCGGAAACTATTTCAGCCCGATTCATCTCGGAGAACCCTTTCGCCACGCGGCCAATACGGTATATGAGCCTACCGCAACGCTCACATTTCCTCCAGCAATTCAATGCCCAGCAAATCGCCGAGGCCCACGCGCAGCACCGCAGCGGTTAAATCGCATAATGCCAGGCGGCTTTGCCGCAGTTCCGGCGAAGAGGCTTTAAGCACGGGACACGCCTCATAAAAGGCGGAAAATGAGCCGCATAAATCATACAAATAAGTACATAAATAGTGCGGTTTAAGATCGGTCAAGACCGTTGGCACCACATCCCCGAATTGCACAATACGCCGCGCCAGTTCCCGCTCCTGCAGCGTTTCAAGGGTGAGGGCATCAGAAGATGAGGATGCCGCCTCGGCCTTGCGGAAAATGCTGCGAATACGGGCATAGGTATATTGCAGATAGGGGCCGGTGTTGCCCTCCAGGGCCAGAAGCCTGTCCCAGGCAAACTGGTAATCTGAAATGCGATCCTGCCGCAGATCGGCGTATTTCACAGCCCCAATTCCCACCGCCGCAGCCACAAGCCGCCGCGCGGCTTCGGGCATATCGGGATTTTTTTCCCGTACCACCGCCTCGGCGCGCTGCACCGCTTCATCCAGCAATTCCCGCAACTTCACGGATTCACCGGAACGCGTCTTAAATGGCTTCCCGTCTTCGCCGAGAATTGAACCAAAGGGAGCATGTTGCAATTCGACCGGGCGCTGCGTGACCGGGTTTATATCCCAGTGCGCCGCCCGGAGGGTGGCAAAAACCATGGCAAAGTGCTGCGACTGCCGCGCGTCGGTGGTATAGATAATGCGATCGGCATGCCAGTCCTGGTCCAAGGGGGCCGTTTGGTCCGGCGTGGTTTTATTTTCAAGGATGCGAAAGTGCAGGGCCGCCAAATCCGTGGTGGCATACAAATAAGCCCCATCGCCCTTACGGATAATCAGGGGCAGCGGCTTTTTATCCTTATCCACAAATCCAGGCAGAAATACGCACAACGCCCCTTGCGATTCCGTCACGAACGCTTTGGTTACATCAGGCGCAGACGTTGAAATCTCCAGTTCCGCCTCGTCCGGGCCGTCGCCGCCGAAGGGGAGTGCTTCTGATAATTTTTGCACAATGGTTGGCAATCGCTGGGCATAAAAGCTTTCACCGCGTTCATCCGCTTCCGAAAGCGTGATCCCCAGGCGGGAAAAGATCTCTCGGCAATGGCGGCGGCTTTCATCACGAATCCAATGCCAGAGCCGCAGTGCTTCCGGATCGCCACTTTGCAACGCCACAACGGCTTGCCGGGCCTCAACGGAAAATTGCGCATCGGATTGATCCCGCTGGGCCGCCTGTTTGTAATAGGAATCCAGATCAGCAATGTGGGGCATTGCGCCGGTATCAAGTTTTAAATCCTTGGCGTAACGAATCAGCATACCAAACTGTGTGCCAAAATCACCAACGTGATTTTGCCGCACCACCCGATGTCCCATGAAGGCCGCGGTTCGCGCAATGGCGTCACCGAGAATGCTGCTGCGCAAATGTCCGACGTGCATTTCCTTGGCAATATTCGGCCCCGCATAATCCACCACGACCGTGGCGCTTTCCGCCAATCTCGCCACTCCCCCGCGGGCTTTGGCCGCCGGATCGGCAAGCACCTCCGCCAGCCGCCGGGCTAGAAACTCGGAACTGATGCGTACATTAATAAATCCCGGACCGGCGATCTGCGGAGGTTGACACACATCAGTCAGCAATACGTGGCGGAGAATTTCGGCGGCGACTTCCCGGGGCGGCCGGCCTACCTGCCGGGAAAGCGCCATGGCGGCGTTGCACTGATAATCCGCAAATTTGGGATCACCGGGTTTCACCATAGGATCGCCGGCAAATTCCGACCCGAAGGCCAGACCAATGGCGCGCGAAAACCTCTCCCGCAAAAGACTTTCAATGGACATCAGAATTTACCTTTTTTTCGTTTTTACCGCCGGCTTTTTTATCTGCTTGGCTCCCGCGCCGCGACTTTTCCCCGCGGCCGGCTTGGCCAGATTTTTTTTGGCCGCCGGTTTGCCAGGGGTGCCTTTTTTTGCGATGGTCTTTTTTGCCGCCGCTTTTTTGGCTTCCGGTCGAGCGGCTTTGACACGCGTTACGGCCGGCTTGGCGGTCGGGGCGTTGGATGATTTCTTGGCCTTAGCCACTTTGACTGTGCCGGCTTTAGCTTTGGCAATTTTGACCGCGGTCGACTTAGCGCGACGCGCTAAGCCGGGTGCCAATTTGGCTTTGGCGACAGCTTTTGTTTTGAGTTTTGTTTTCGCCGCCTTGCCTGCGGTTTTCACCGCAGGTTTTGCCACCGCAGCTTTGCGCCGTTTCCTGGGAATCGCTGCGCGGCTCACCGGCGTACTGACCGCAAGGATTTCAACGTCCGTTGCTTCCACCACTTCACCATCATCGGTAACCTGCGCGACAAACAGTTCTTCATCAATAAATTCTTCCACCTGCGGCTCATCGGTTTTATCGCCGGGCTGATCGGAATCCAAATTGATATCCGCCTCCGCCAGAGCCGGGGCAGCCATAATATTCTCAGGCTCTTGCGTAATTTCCGGCGGCTTGGCGACTGCGGAAGTTGCCGCGGAGGCTGCGGCCATTTCCGACTGTGGTAATTGCCAGGTCACACGCGGGCAATCTCCCCAGAGCATTTCAAGATCATAATAATTCCGGCTGGCTTCTTCGAAAATATGGGCGACGACCTCGATAAAATCGACGACGATCCACTTGGCGGTTTCATAACCGTTCGAGCGCCAGGCCGGGAATCCGTTGAGTTTTCCGTGCGCGATCAACTCATCACCCACGGTTCGCCGCTGCCGATCAGAAGTGCCCGTAGCCAGAAGAAAAAATTTCGTCACGGGTGATTTTTGCCTCAGATCCAGCAGCACCACGTTGTGACAACGCGTCTGATCCGCCAAACGAGCCAGATCAATGGCAAATTTCAGTTCCGGATCGGGGGGTAGTGTATCAGTCATCAGCAATTCCTCGCATTCCAATTTATCCCGGTATTGTCCCGCACTATTAGAATCATGTAAACCCCACCAGCAACGGCGGGAAAACGCCCACCAGGCGGAAAATCCAATATACATGGCGGATCACCGCTGCTGCCTCATATATGTTTAGGCCGGTGAATCGGCAAAGACAAGATATAAAACAAGCTAAAACAGGCTATTATCTTCGTGCACAGGTCGCGTGGGGGGCGTCAGTTTCAAATGCCCGTACCCGGCGGCGGTGAGCTGCCGACCTTTTGGCGTGCGACGAATAAAACCGGTTTGCAGCAAAAATGGCTCAATTACATCTTCCAGGGTGTCGGACTCCTCCCCCATCGTGGCGGCAAGCGCTTCAATGCCCGCGGGACCGCCGTCATAGTCCCGGGCTAAAACCTGCATAAAACGGCGGTCCAGAGCATCCAAGCCCTGCTCATCAATGGCCTCAAGCTTCAAGGCTTCGACGGCAATCTGCGGGGTAAGTCTTCCTTCACCGCGGACTAGCGCAAAATCCCGTACACGCCGCAGCAGCCGGTTCGCCACGCGCGGCGTGCCACGCGCACGGCGGGCCACGAGTTCCAAAGCTTCATTTTGCGCCGGCAGATCCAATACGCCGGCCGATCGGGTGGCAATCCGCAAAAGATCAGGCAGGTCGTAATACGTCAGATGATGCACAATGCCAAAGCGTGAACGCATCGGTCCGGAAAGCAGCCCGGCGCGGGTGGTAGCGCCAATGAGCGTGAAGGGCTGGATTTCCATGTGCAGGGAATTGGCGTGCGTGCCGGACCCCATCACCACGTCAATGCAAAAATCCTCCATGGCAGGATACAAATATTCTTCCACAGCCGCCGGAATACGATGAATTTCATCAATAAACAGCACATCGCCGCGCTGCATATTGGTCAACATGCTCACCAACTCGGTGGGCCGCGCGAGAGCCGGGCCGCTAGTAATTTTCGGAATTGTACCATTAAGTTCTGAGGCAATTATGTGCGCCAAGGTGGTTTTACCCAGCCCGGGCGGCCCGTGCAATAGAACATGTTCCATCGCCTCGCCGCGCCGGCGGGCGGCGGCAATGCTGATGCGCAATTTTTCAATAAGTTCGCGCTGCCCGATGTAATCATCAAGCTTCTTGGGACGCAGCGTTGGCTGCCCTTGCGCCGCCGCCTGATCTTCCGGAAGCGCCTGCCCGGTAATAATGCGTTCACGCGCCATTATCCACCTGCCTTGAGACGATAGGCGGCTTTCATGATGCTCGAAGAGGTGGTGAGCGTTGGATCAGCGCGGCAGGCCCGGTCCACCCAATTTTCCGCCTCGGCGGAGCGTTCGCCCAATGAAATCATGGCTTCAATGGCGGCGGATTGCTGGTCGGTGCGTGCGGCGGGTGGGCTAGTACCCCCGCCGGAAGTTGCAAATTGATCCACTTTTCCGGAAAGCTCGGCGATAATTTGCTCGGCCGTGCGCTTGCCGATTTCCGGAAGGCTGGTGAGAAATCGCGTGTCCTTCTGATTGATGGCGGTGGCAATGCGATCCACGCTCTGGGTTAAAGCTCGTAAAGCCCGACGCGGCCCAATGCCTTTAACGGTGATAAACTGCTCAAAAAAATCCTTGTCCTGCTGGCGGATAAAACCGATGAGCCGGGGGGCAAGCTGCCCGAAAGAGGCGTTCCCCTCCAAGTAATGCAGCGTAACAAAACTGATCCGCTGCCCGATGTGCTTTTGCAAGTGCTCTATATCCACCGCGGGTGTGAGCACCTCATAGCTGATATCGCCAACGGAAACAATCGCGGCTATTTCGCTGACTGAATCTATGCGACCCTGAATTCTGGCAATCATGCGTCAGCCAATCCATTCACGCTTCCAACTCGACCTGCTCCCGGCAACATTCAGGAGCCTAGTGCTCTGTCACACCTAAATATTAGGATTGATTGGCCGCAAAGGCCCCAGATGCAAGAAG
>JAKATV010000219.1 GCA_021818565.1 Planctomycetota bacterium | reverse complement strand
CCATGCCATTATCACCTACAATCGCAAGCGTAAAACCGGCCTGGCTGACGGCATGATCATTACACCTTCTCATAATCCACCGCATGATGGGGGAATTAAATACAATCCGCCCACCGGCGGCCCGGCGGACACCACCGCCACCTCCTGGATTGAAGCCAGGGCCAATATGTTCTTGAAATCACGATTGCGCGGAATTAAGCGAATCCCGCTGGAGCGGGCACTGGCATCGGGTACCACGCATCAACACGATTACATTCGTGCGTATGTGGCCGACCTGGGCAACGTCGTGGACATGCAAATCATCCGCGATTCCGGGATCACCTTGGGGGTGGATCCGCTGGGCGGGGCCGGCGTGCATTACTGGCAACCCATTGCCGAGCACTACGGCCTGAACCTTACCGTGGTGAATCAACAGGTGGATCCGACATTCCGTTTTATGTCCGTGGACTGGGACGGCCAAATTCGCATGGACCCGTCTTCACCCTACGCCATGCGAAGTTTGATCAAGTTAAAAAATCGCTTCGACATCGCCTTTGCCTGTGATACCGATCATGATCGGCACGGCATTGTTGCCCCCAGCGCTGGATTGCTGCCGCCAAATCATTATCTCTCCGCCGCGATATTTTATCTCTTTCAGCACCGTCCGCACTGGCGCAAATCGGCGGCGGTAGGTAAAACTCTGGTCAGCAGTTCCATGATTGATCGCGTCAGCGGCAAACTTGGCCGCCGGCTTTATGAAGTGCCGGTCGGTTTCAAATGGTTTGTTGATGGATTGGTTACGGGGCAATTGGGATTCGTCGGCGAAGAAAGCGCGGGCGCTTCATTCCTGCGCAAAAACGGCAGGGTATGGACTACCGATAAAGATGGCATAATCCTGGGGCTGCTTGCCGCGGAAATCACCGCCGCCACCGGCCGCGATCCTGGTGAATTATATCAACAGTTAACGCGCGAATTTGGCGCTCCCGCCTATCAACGCACCGAGGCCCCCGCCACCGCTGCGGAAAAATCCGCCTTGTCTAGGCTTTCGCCTGATTCGGTCGCCGCCACAACGCTGGCTGGGGAAAAAATACAGGCCTCAATCACCAGCGCCCCAGGCAACGGCAAACCGATAGGTGGGTTGAAAGTCATGGCGGAAAATGGTTGGTTTGCGGCACGCCCGTCCGGCACCGAGGCTATTTACAAAATTTACGCTGAAAGTTTTCAAGGTCCCGCCCATTTGCAGCGCATCATTGCTGAAGCCCAAGATATTGTCAGTTCCGCCCTGCGTGCCGCCACAAAATAAAACCGGCGACCGCATGCCGCAGAGGGGGAAAATCGCAAAGCCCAACCTTCGGGCGTGGCAATTTTCCGGGCGGCTTTGGGGGCCTGTCCAAGTAATGGCCGTCGCAACCCGGCCATTACTCGGACAGGCTCCTGGCCGTGATTTGCCATATTTTGCGGAGTTTTTAGGCTTGCCCGGAAACGTTACCACTCCCTAACCTTCGCGCTTATCTTCGGGGCATTGACATATTTCGTGAAAACTTTACAATTTGTAGTTTTCGGGCATGGCGGAAACCCGGGGTCTAAGTGTAAGAATCCCAGGCGTCACCCACTGATGAGTAGTATTTACTAGATTGAGTAGATTATGACAGCAACAGCCAATCCAACCCGTCATCGCATCGCCAAGTCGGCGGGGCGTACCACCTTGGCCCGTGTCGGACACACGGATAATCGCTGGTATATTGTAGATGCCTCCGATCAAACCCTTGGCCGCCTGGCCAGCAAAGTTGCCACCCATCTCATGGGGAAACATAAAGCCACCTACACGCCCACCGTGGATGTCGGCGATTACATTATTGTCATCAACACCAGCAAAATTAAAGTGACAGGCCGCAAGCTGGATCAACGCGAATATGATTATTACACGTATTATCCCGGCGGCCACAAAGTAAAGCCCCTGCGGGATTTGCAGAATCGGCACCCCGAAACGGTGTTTGAATTGGCGGTGCGCCGCATGATGCCCAAGACCACCATGGGCGTAAAAATGTTCACCAAGCTCAAATGCTTTAAGGATGATAAGCATCCGCACGCGGCCCAACGGCCGGCCGTGCTCAAATTTTAAATCAGTAACCCAATAGACCCGTCCCGGTTTGCCGGGATAACCTGAAAACAGAGGCGAATAGAACATGACTGAAACGACATCATCATCCGCAGCGCCGGCTATTAAACCCCGCGGCGTTATTACGGCCGGCGGAAGAACCTATTACTTGGGCACCGGCCGCCGCAAGAAATCCGTCGCCCGTGTCCGCCTGGTGGCGGGACAGGGTAAATTTATTGTCAATGATCGTCCGCTGGATTCCTTTTTCACGGAATCCCGTGATCGCACCATGGTCAACGCACCCCTGGTGTCCGCCAATCTGGCCGGCTCCATGGATGTGCTGGTGAATGTGCATGGCGGCGGCCATACGGGGCAGTCTGGGGCCATTCTGCAGGGCCTGGGGCGGGCTTTAACACTGTATGATGCCACGTTACGCAAGTCCATGCAGGACGGCGGATTCCTCACCCGCGATAGCCGCATGAAAGAGCGTAAGAAATACGGTTTACGTGGTGCCCGTAGAGCATACCAGTTTAGTAAACGGTGATCTCTATTTGACGACCCAATACCGATCTTTATCTGTTTTAATGCCCATTTATAATGAGTCGCGCACGCTGCGTACCATTGTGGGCCGGGTGCTCTCGGCACCATGTCCGATTCCCATTGAACTCATTTGTGTTGATGATTGCAGCCGCGATAATTCGTGGGAAATTCTGCAGGATCTTGCCGCAACTGATCCACGCGTGCGGATTTTCCGGCATGAAAAAAATGCCGGCAAGGCGGCGGCCATTCATACCGCGGTCACTCACATCACCGGCGATATTGTCCTGATTCAGGATGCGGATTTGGAATATGATCCGCGGGATTTTTCAGCCCTTTTGGCTCCCATCATGGAAGGCAAGGCCGATGCCGTGTTTGGTTCCCGATTCGCGTTCTCGGGCCAGAGACGCGTGCTGCTGTTCTGGCATGCGGTGGCCAATCGAATTTTAACCCTCCTGACGAATATGTTTCTGGATCTGAATTTAACGGATATGGAAACCTGCTACAAAGCGGTACGCGCTGATATTCTGCTGCAAACCCCGTTGCGGGCGCAGCGCTTTGGCATTGAACCGGAAATTACCGCGCGCCTGGCGCAATGGGGAATCCGCATTTATGAAGTGCCCATCAGTTATCATGGCCGCACGGCTGCCGAAGGGAAAAAAATCGGCTTCAAGGACGCCATTGAGGCCTTAACCACGCTGATACGGTGTTGCTTTCTTGATACCCGCTTCACCACCAACGACGAATATTTTCTTCTGCAGACCTTTCGCCGAACGCGGCGCGTGTGCCGCTGGGATTTTAATAAATTTCAACCCTTTATTGGTTCGCGCGTCCTGGAAACCGGCTGCGGTATTGGCAATTTTGCGGAATTATTGTTGGATCGCCCGCGGCTTATCTGCGTGGATGAAAATGAGTTTTTTGTGGAAATGACCCGGCGGCGCTTCGGTCACCTGGAAAATATCCGCGTGTTACAGGCGGATATTACGGACCCCAATGCCCAGGGCAATTTGCGCGATGAACGCATTGATACCGTTGTATGCCTGAATATTCTAGAACATGTTGAGGATGAAACTCTAGCGCTCCAGCGTTTTTACGACCTGCTGGAGCCTGGCGGAAAACTCATTGTCCTGGTCCCCGCCAATCCCGCATTGATGAGCCCCTGTGATAAGTCGCTGGGGCATCGCCGGCGCTACACCCGGCAATCTTTAGAGGCGGTTCTGGCTAAGGCGGGGTTTAAGGTCCGGCATATTTCGCAATACAACACGGTAGGGGCCTGGGCCTGGCGCTTTAATAAATGGCGGGGACGCGCTGAATTAACCGCCCGCCAGATCAAACTTTTCCAGTGGCTGCTTCCGGTGGTAAAAGCCGTGGACGCCATGAACCTCGGCGGCGGACTAAGCATCCTCGCCATCGGAGAAAAATAAAACAAAGGTGTCAGGTACCTTTAATTTGGAAATAGTGCGTTATTGGTAACTGCCGGCCGGTGTCGGGCACCGGGCCATCAACTTTTCCTCTTCAGCATGGCAAACATCGAGCCGGCCAGGAGAATGGCGATGGCGGTTGGCTCGGGCACGGTGACTGGATCAACAAAATTCCAGGCCAACGCATAAGTTTCTGAATTGGATATCAGATTACTTCCGCCCAGCATTTCCACCGCAAGATCATACTGGCCCGGGGCCAGAGTGCTCATGCCCAAGGCGGAATTAATGTTGATCTGTTGCAGATTATCCAACATACTGGTGCTGCCGGCGACCTGCTGTCCGGATGAATTCAGCAAAAACAGCAGCAGGTGATTTATTCCGCCGGCCTGATAATCCTTATTCCATGTCAGCGTGGCGGTCAAATCCCAACTGTTGATGGATGTTCCCGGCAGATTAAAGTCATAATTTTCCACCGCATTTTTGCTGGAAGACGCGGTAATGGAAGCCAGATTCCACCCGCTTGTCGCCGCGATGGTTGGCCCCGCGAAGCTGGCCGCCGGTGCGGCTGTGACATTGCTGGATAGACTGCTGATCGAAGCGCTGGTGGCTGCCGAATAAGTGTGTTCACCGCCGGCGAGATTTTCATAGGAATTATAGACATTGACCATGCCCGCACCGTAACGCGGATCCAGCGGTGTGATGGCGTTGGCGGTTGTGGCGTTGTAGGTGTAGGTTCCGCTGTTGGCCGTGTAGGAGTTGGTCCAGCCTTGTATCTTGGTGGCTCCATTCAACAGCAGCGCTTTGACCGTGCGAATATCCGTGGCTGCCGCCGCGGTACCGGCACCGCCGATCTGTTGATCCCCGGCCTGAATCAACAGCGCCGCCGATCCGGAAACCAGCGGGGCGGTGTAACTGGTATAGCTTCCCGGCGCTATAAGATCGGGTGCGGATCGACCGTCCCATGTCGGTCCAACCCAGGTGGACGGCGTGCCGCCAATTCCCGTAAAGGCACCCACGGCAATGCCGTTGTACATATCCGCGGGGGCATTGACATAACTGGGCGTCGTGGTGCTGGTGGTCTGGCCGTCACCAATGGCGGTGACAAACAGCGTGTTATTTTGAGCCGCGTAATTATCCCATATCTGATCAAGATATTGGCTGGTGGATGATGTTACCCCGGGATAAACAAAGCTCTGATTCACCACCGATGGAGCTTCCCCGAGGGAACTGTTGATCGGAGCCGTATCCGCATACAGGGTATTGTAGTAATCACTTTCCGCATAGACATACACATGTGAAACATCCGGGGCCACGCCTGCGCCGGCACCGCCATAAAACAGCGATGCGACATACTCCGCATGCCAGGAAGCGTCCGCACTGTTGTAAGACCCGGATGAATTTCCGGAGGAATCAATGAAGGTAAATTGCGCATTGGTACTGAGATTGGCCGGGTTGGGTTCAAAGGCGTTAAGCGTGGTGCTGCTGACCGACGCCTCCACCTGTGCGACGTTCACGCCTGTGCCGTTGATATTGGGCGCGACGCTTTGCAGTTGCGTCAGGCCGATTTGGTCAAATGTGGTAACGGCCTGAACAGTATTGGCGGCGGCCAGCGCCGCCGCCAATGCCACCGCCGCGCCGGCGCACCGCGCAGCGTGATTTTTTGATATAGACGTATTGTCATCTATACCACTAAGTATTTCCGGACGTAATTCCGTCAAGGCGGGTTTCGTGATCATCGGCAGGCTCCAAAAGGGGCGCTAGGGCCCGGCTAACTCTGGCGACCAAAGGCATGGTCGCCGGCGAGTAACAACCTCTCTTGAATCGGAATACCGATGGGTCACAGGTAAGGAAAAATCGTCAGGTTTCACGATTGGACTGTTATGAGCCGCGCGGCAAGGCAATAGGCAAATGTTTCAATTATATACGGACGTTGCAGCGCCTTTTAAGCCCATCTTTCCGGACGTTAATCCGGCAGGCGCGCTAAAGCATCCCCTCACAAAGCCGCCGGCTCTGCCGACGGAAAAACCCATGAATCACCCACCGCCAAAGGGCAGAATGTGCAACCCTTAAACAATGACCACGGATCACTGATCAATTTGGATGTCCTTATTTACTGGTCATTGTTCTTTGGACCTCGACCATCCAAGCACCGAACCAGCAGACGCGACGCCCAACCAGGGAAAGGAGTCAGAACCTCGAACCTAGAACCTAGAACCTCGAACCTAGAATGATTCGGAAGCGCTGCGATTGCAGTTGGGCCGGCCTCGGCCGGACCACGACCAGCAGGCTGGCCCGCTAAACCTGTCCCCTGTCCCCTGTAACCTGTACCCTTTAACCCGCCCCCCGTAACCTACCTCCGCACTTGCCCATTGCCTGTCACAATAAACTTATACGTGCATAAATCCGCCGCGCCCATGGGGCCGCGGGCATGGAGTTTATCCGTGCTTATGCCGATTTCCGCGCCTAAGCCGTATTCAAATCCATCCGCCCAGCGGGTGGATGCGTTGACCATCACGCTGGCGGAATCCACGTTCTGAATGAATTTATTGGCCGCGGCAATATCGCCGGTAACAATGGCATCGGTGTGTTGTGATCCATATTGGGTGATATGGGCAATGGCTTCATCAATGGAATTCACCTGCTTGATAGCCACAATCAAATCCAGATATTCGGCTCCCCAGTCTGATTCCACGGCCAATTTGGCGTTTTGCAAAAGCCCCTGGCTGCGGGCATCAGCCCGCATTTCCACTTTGGCTTCGCGAAACTTGGCCGCCAGACGCGGTAGAACGCGAGCGGAAATATCTTTATGCACCAGAATACATTCCGCGGTGTTGCACACGGCGCAGCCATCCACCTTGGCGCTAAATGCGATCTCCACCGCCATATCCGCATCTGCATATTTATCAATATAGATGTGACATACGCCTTTATAATGCTTGATAACCGGAATCGTCGCCTGCTCCACCACCGCGCGAATCAGTGATTCTCCGCCGCGCGGAATCGCCAGGTCCACCAGTCCCTCCGCGGTAACCAGCGCGCCCACGGCCGCTCGGTCGGTGGTGGCGATCAGTTGTACGGCATCAGGATCCACCTGCGCGGCCACGAGAGATTCCCGGATGATTTTGGCGATCGCCTGATTACTATGGACTGATTCCTTGCCGCCGCGCAGGATGCAGGCGTTGCCGCTTTTCAGGCATAGAGCCGCCGCATCGCTGGTGACATTGGGCCGGCTTTCATAAATGATGGCAATAACGCCAATGGGCACGCGCCGCTTTTCAATGCGCAGGCCGTTGGGGCGGTCATACGCTTCAATGGTTTGGCCCACCGGATCGGTTTGCCCCGCGATTTCCCGCACGCCGGCGGCCATGGCTTCGATTTTTTTCTCCGATAAAGTCAGCCGGGAAATCATCGGCAACGCCAGATTGTTGTTTTTCGCCTCCCGCAAATCAATCACGTTGGCCGCCAGCAATTCAGCTTTATTGGCGACAAGGCCATCGGCAATGCGCAGCAGTGCCGCATTGCGGACGTTACCCGTCAAGGCGGCCAGTTGGCGAGCGGCCTGCCGTGCCTTCCGGGCCATGCGAATGATTTCTTGGGTAACCTCCGCCGAATCAGCCAGGGGTTTCGCCGCCGACCCATTTTCAACAATCCGTTCCGTCGCACTTTCCATGATAACTCCAAGGGATTCCGCAAGGATTCCATTACCGGATTTTATTTTAGCATGATTATTCAGGAGATGCAGTTTTGACGAGGAGTTAGAAGTTAGAAGTTAGAACGGATGTTCCAGCATCGTTTTTACGTAACTCTTTTATTTACAATAGCTTACGTTCGTTTTTCGCTTTTGCGTGTAGCCACTAAAATATTGTATTAATGTTGATGTAGTGCTTGACATTAAATTTT
>JAKATV010000104.1 GCA_021818565.1 Planctomycetota bacterium | reverse complement strand
CGAACGTCAGGCAGCGGATATGATCCGCGATAACACGGAATGCGATATCCCGCGTCAAGGCTGGATTTTTTATCTCTTCACCGGAGCCCTGGTCCAGAGCCGGAAATATCCCGGAATATTCCTTGCCGGAAAGCTCCCCGATGGCCGTAAAGAGGGGGGTAAACAGGTCCGTAGCGTAGTTATCGCTTTTATCCTGCAACACCTGGCATATACGTTCCAGGCCCATACCGGTATCCACGTGCTGGGCCGGTAAGGTCGTGAGCCTGCGGTCCGCACCGCGGTTGTACTGAATAAATACCAGATTCCATATTTCCATGACACGCGGATCGGTGCCATTGACTTGCGGGCCGCCGGTCATGTCCGCCGTGCGGTCAATAAATATCTCGGTGCAGGGGCCGCAGGGACCCGTCTCTCCCATTTCCCAGAAATTCTCATCCACAAATCGGTGGATGTGATGATCTGGTAAGCCGGCGATCTGTTTCCACAGTTGTGCCGCCTCGTCATCCGCCGGCACATTGTCCGCCGGATTGCCCGCATAGACCGTGACATGCAGTCGCAGCGGATTGATCTGCCAAACTTCGGTTAAAAGTGTCCAGGCCATTTCGATTGCTCCGGCTTTAAAATAATCGCCGAAGCTCCAATTGCCGAGCATTTCAAAAAAAGTGTGATGCCGGCGTGATCGTCCCACGTCATCCAGATCATTATGTTTTCCCCCCGCACGGATGCACTTTTGCGTATTGGCCACACGCTTCCAAGGGGCGGTGGCGGTGCCGAGAAAATAAGGTTTGAATTGATTCATCCCCGCATTGGTAAACAATAGTGTCGGATCATCATGCGGCACCACCGGACTGGACGGCACAAATGAATGGCCGTTTTGGCTGATGAAAAAATCAATGAATTGCTTGCGTATCTCACGCGATGTCATGCGCGTAACTCCTTTGAACCAAACTGGAATGGGGCATTCTATCAGCATGTGCGGAAAATTGCTTCCCCTGGCCCACCATGCCCCAACCGGCAATCGCGGATTGCTCAAATTTAAGTAACCGGAACTCGGGACATGACCATTTGAACGATGACCTCCGGCTCGCTCATGCGGCCTGTGCCGATCGTCCGACAGGCTTGCCATCCGGACTCCGGCCCGATCATCGCAATGTTCCGCGACCGCAGCATCGCCACATTGGCCTGCACCGCGGGGTTATTCCACATTTGTTCATTCATTGCGGGGGCCAGCAGCAGTTTTTCCGTTTCTGCCGCCAGCAGCAATGTGCTTACCAGATCATCCGCCAAGCCGTGCGCGATTTTTCCGATCATGTTCGCCGTCGCGGGAGCAACCACAATCAAATCAGCGCTTTGCGCCAATTGGATATGCTGGGGATCGGCACTGTCTCGATTATTAAACAGATCCGTATGTACAGCATGTCCCGAAAGTGCTTCAAAGGTCAGCGCACCGACAAATTTCAGCGATTGGGCCGTCATGGCCACATCCACCTTGTATTGATGTTGCGCCAATTGGCTGACCACATGGCATACTTTGTAGGCGGCGATTCCCCCACAGACACACACCAGAACCTTTTTCCGTGCGCTGTTCATGAGCCGTTTCCACTCCGGAATCGTGAGGCTAATTTCGGTGCCATCCTGCCGCAATGCCAACCGACGTGCTTATTTATGTCCGAGAGCCTCGGCGGGCTTTGTTATATTGCTTTTTTCAAAATCAATGCTGACTTTGCCCTGAAGAATTTCGTCCAGAACGACTTCCATGTCGCTACGGCCGTTGCGCTCTACCAGCGGTCTCTGGCCTTCGATCAGTTCTGCCAGACGGTGCTGCACCAAGGCGCAAAGTTTAAATCGGCCGCCCAGTTTATGTACAATTTCATCGCTTTTAATTGCTTCGATCATGTCGTAAATACTCCTGATTATATTCCAAGGGGCTATTGTGCCCATTTCAAAATTCAATTTTCCCGGCTACCGTACAACCGGAAGCCCGCTGTGATCACCTTTGTACCGCTTTGAGTTGGCTGATCAATTCAGCGATGGTCTCATCCAGCACGCGGTTGACCACTTTAATCCGGTACGCCCCGGATTGCTCGGCCATGGCAATTTCCTGTTTGGCCTGCCGAAGTCGTGTTTCAATAACCTCCGGTTCATCGCGCCCACGTTCGCGTAACCGCCGGGTTAATTCCTCTTCGCCGGGCGGCAGAATAAACACGCCTACGGCTTGGGGAAACATTTTGACAATCTGAATACCACCCTGAATGTCTATTTCCAGCAGTACCGTTCGGCCCATCGCCAAGGCATCCAGCACGGGTTGCCGTAGCGTACCGTACCAATGCCCAAACACCCTAGCATATTCAAGAAATTCATTGTTTGCAACACGCTGTTGAAATTCATTCTCATTTACGAAAATATATTTCTTTCCCCATTGATCCTGCGGCTTACCCGCCCGCGTCGTTGCCGACAGGGCGAATTGGGCCGGCAGGTCCTTAGCCAAACGGTTACATACCGTGGATTTCCCCACACCCGAAGGCCCTGATACAAAAATAAGCAACCCTTGTGTGCCGTTTTCCATCAACTGAATTCCGTGCCTGGTAATGAGTAAATCCGGGTTTGACATTTCTTACCCGGGACGCCTGAGGCTATTCCACGTTCTGCACTTGTTCCTTGATTCGGTCAATAATGCCTTTAATCTGCATGCAGAGCTTTGCGATCTTGCCGTCGCTGGCTTTGCTGCCGATGGTATTGGCCTCCCGCAGCATTTCCTGGGCGATAAATTCCAGCGTGCGGCCCACCTGATTTTCCTTTTCCGCCAAACCCACAAAATGCTCCAGATGCCCGGAAAGCCGCGAAATTTCTTCGCTAATATCCGCCCGCTCGGAAAATAATGCCACTTCCCTTAAAAGATCCGCATCAGAAAGTGACAGCTTCGCATCGCCCACCAGTTGCATCACGCGAGCCCGTAATCTCTGATGGTATTGCTGCGCAATCTGCGGAGCCTGCTGCCGAATGGTTTCAAGAGCGATGGCGATTTCGTCGAGGTGCGATTTTAAATCCTTCCAAAGCGCTTCGCCTTCGCGCTTGCGCATTTGTACAACCTGCCCCAACGCATCGGCGGTCAGGCGGTTAATGACCTCACGCCGGTGCTGGTGATCCGGTTCGGCGGTTCCACGGTTGGGCGATTCGCATACCCCGGGCAAAAGCAGCAATTCTGTAAGGTCAATGGTCATCGGGGCCGGAGAATCCTTGGCCTGACGTGCTAAATCCTGCATTTCTTTAAGGTAATATTGTGCCGCCTCCCGATTCACCACCGCCGCTGTGCCCGCCGGCAGCACCACGGTCACGGTAACATTTATTGACCCGCGGCAAAGTTGCTGCCGCACCAGTTTGTCGATTTCGGCCTCACAGTCCGCCAGTTCGTCGGGCAGGCGAATAGAGGCTTTCAGGAATCGGTTATTTACCGAACGAATTTCCACCTGGCAGAAAAAATTCTCCTCTTCCAGGCTCGCTCTGCCATAACCGGTCATGCTGATGATCATTTGAACTCCGAATCCATCACGGATGCGTCGCCGCCGGTTTAGCGTTTGTGGCGTTTCCGGCCGGAACTTTCGTTGCCACGGTCGGCTTGGAAGTCTTGGTTCCGGTGGTAGCCGCGGCCGGTGCCGCAGTCGGTGTTGTGCCTGCCGTAGTCGACTTGGTGGTTGTCATGGCACCCTGGGTTGTCGCCGCCGGGCGCGAGGCGGCGACGGGCGTTTTTCCCTGCACCATCCAGTTTAATCCAATCGCCAGAAACATAAACAACACAAAAAGCACCACGGTGATCGTGGTAAATACGTCACCGGTTTTCGTGCCAAAGGCCGAGCCGCCGCCACCGGCACCAAACGCGCCAATCAGGCCGCCGCCGCGCCCGCGTTGCAGCAGAATGACGAAAATCATCACGACGCCCAGAAGCACCAGCAAGATGGAAAAAAATGTTGTCATGGACCTGTTATCCTTGAGCCGTCAGCTCGGTTACCCGTTGTCTTAATGTCCCGCTTGCGCGGCAATGGCGGCCTGCACAATACCCATAAATTCATCCACTATCAGACTGGCTCCGCCAATAAGCAGCCCATCAATATCGGCCTGCGCCAGAAGCTCGGCGGCGTTGGCTTTTTTTGCCGACCCACCATATTGGATGCGAATGGCCTGAGCCGTTTCATGGCCATATTTTTCCCCCAGTTTTGTCCGAATAAAACTATGGACTTCCTGGGCTTGTGCGGGAGTGGCCGTCAATCCTGTGCCAATGGCCCACACCGGTTCATAGGCGATAACCAGATGGCCACCTTCGGCGCTGGCGGCGGAAACATGCGCCAGACCCGCATCGAGTTGCCGACCAACAACTTCAACGGTCTTAAAGTTCTTTCGTTGTTCAAGCGTTTCGCCAACACACAGAATCAACTTCAGGCCTTCCGCCACAATAGCATGAGCTTTTTTGCCCACAATTTCGTCGGTTTCACCTAAAATATGCCGCCGTTCACTGTGCCCGGCCAGCACGTAAGTCACGCCCATTTCCCGCAGCATCCCCACGCTGACTTCCCCGGTGAAGGCACCTTTTTTCTCAAAATAAACATTCTGGGCACCCAGGGATACCTTCGCGTTAAGAACCGCGCGGACTGCCTCCAGGTGCACCACCGTCGGGATGACACTGATTTCCACGGGGCAGACCGATGGTGTATGCCCGGCAATTTTAGAAGCTAAATCCACGCTTTCAGCGCGATCCAAATTCATTTTCCAGTTTCCGGCAATTAAATATTTTCGCACGTTTTTTATCTCCATTTGTTGACGCAATACCTGTACGGGCACCAGCCGCCACGCGGCAATCCGGCCGCTATTTTTAAACGCGTACCTGCGCCATCTGGGGCACAGCGGCGGGTTCGGAAAAAGTCCGTCCCAGCACCGCGGAAATCTTTTTAAGCGTTACCATCAAATCGGCAAACGCATCCGGCAACAGCGCCTGCGGCCCATCGCACATCGCCTTGGACGGGTTATCGTGAACTTCCACCATAATGCCGTCCGCGCCCGCCGCAATGCCGGCTTGCGCCAGCGCCGGAACAAAGTCCCGCACTCCGCTGGCATGGCTGGGATCTACAATCACCGGCAGGTGGCTGTTGGCTTTTACCACAGGAACCGCGGATATGTCCAGCGTAAATCGCAGGGCGGTTTCAAATGTTTTAATACCCCGCTCACACAAAATGACCTGGCGATTCCCCTGGCTAAGCACATATTCCGCGCTCATAAGCCATTCCTGAATGGAGCCGGCCATGCCGCGCTTCAGCAACACCGGCTTGCGAGTTTTACCGACTTCAAAGAGCAGATTAAAATTTTGCATGTTGCGCGCACCGATTTGAAATACATCGGTGTATTGTTCAATAATCGCCACGTGCCGTGTGTCCATAACTTCCGTGATAATGGGCATGCCATTTTCCCGCCCCGCATCACGCAGCCACTTTAACGCATCTTCCCCATGCCCTTGAAAGCTGTAGGGGCTGGTGCGCGGTTTATAGGCCCCGCCGCGCAGCACCGCCGCGCCTGATGCCCGGATGAATTTGGCAATGTTATGAACCATCTCTTCGTTTTCACACGCACAAGGGCCGGCGATAGAAACACAGTGCCCGCCGCCGACCTTGACCACGCCTCCACCCGGAGACGGAATTTCTACTATCGTGTCCGCTTTATGAAATTCACGGCTGGCCAGCTTGTAAGGCCGCATGATCGGCAGCACCTGCTCAACGCCATTAATGGCCATGAGGTGTTCTTTATCTACTTTAACCTCTTCTCCCACGACCCCGATAACCGTACGAAATTGTCCTTTGGACAAGTGTGCCTGCAGACCCAGGGCCTCAATTTGCGAGACAATATTCTTTACAAGAGCGTCATCGGCTCCCGGTTTAAGAATGACAATCATGCGGTAAATTCCAATGCGTATACACAACCAGCGGCCCGCGCCACAAAAACCAAGCCCCTTATTATCTGCGGCCCGCGAAAAAATTCCAGTAGTCGCAAAAATGAATTAGCCGTCAACAGGTGCGCCGTGCCTGAAAGTACCGCCCAAGCCCCATGGAATTGCCAAGTCATACGCCGGGATGCCCTTACCGGATCATTGGCCACCGCAAGCGTGCGAATCGTCGACCAATGGCGGCCAGGGCCAGCAGGGTTCCGCCGGAGAATGTTAATGGCAAGGAGCCGGGCAGCGTAACTGCGGGATCAGGAGCGGTGGGCTGCACGGGCAGCGGCTGTGTAGGATTGGCGTATCCGCTTAATGCGAAAATACCGACATCACCACTGGATGGGGCGCTAAAGCTAACGGATGTAATGGCCTTGTTGGAATAGCCAAAACCAGCAAGATTAAAATCTGTTTCGTACATCTGGAAGTCGGCCGAATTGTTATAGTCCAATTGTGAGGATGTTTCGGGGGTGAGCGTGCTGCTGGCGGTGCTGCGGTCGACTGCATTCGGGAGGGCACCAGCTCCGCCAGAGTATTTACCCCAGTCATAAATGTTGTACGGCACCAGCGAGCTTGTCGAGCCGTCAGCAAAATGTAAGGTTATGTCTACCGATACGTAATGCTGACCAGATCCCGCTGATGCGGCCAAGATGGCTATGTTGTCAAACGCGGTGGCGGCAGTAAGGGTTAACGTGCCTCCGGTTGAGCCACCGGAAAACAAATTAACGTTGTCCAATGTAAACGGCTGGAACTCGAATTCGGTATTAGTCGCCGTTATCGAATTTGTGACGGCGGAGGAGAAATCCACCACATGGCTGCTGTCATAGTATCCGGTAGTCGGATTTATATACGTTGGTAACGTTACGCTTGAGGGGAGGTAATCCGCCCCGGAAACCAAAGCGTCAGCGCCGTCCCACGCGTAGTGACCGTCGAAAGCTGTTGCCGAGTCCGGCCCGGATACCGCAGCCCCATACACCACATCCGCATTCCAGCTTGAACTGGTCAGCGAAACCGGCGTATCCTGAACGGATCCGTGGGTCTTGTTCGCGGCCATCGACAGCAACAGCGTGGCTGCGATCACCATCCCGGCGCTGCTACGCCCCTGCATGAGAACCCAAGTTTTTGTCACGGTCAACTTCCTCCAAAAAACTGTCCAAATCACCTTGCACAAGGCGCAACAAACGCCCCATGCTGAAAAAGCACGTACCCGGCAAAGATGTATTTACAAGCAACGGGCGCGCAGTAATCCCGTGGTGTTGGTCGAAATTTTTCGGCCAACAAATTTCCGATCGCCGCTAAGCCGTTGCAATCCCTGAATGATTTTTTAGGAAGAAAATCCGATTTCTCCCTCTCCACACGATGCGATACAGAATACGCTGGTTTCTCAGACTGTCAATAAAAAAAAGACAAAATAATCAAATAAATTATTATCGGGCGAAACACGAATCTCCCAGCCCGATTAACCTGGTCTTCCCGCAGTGTAATGACTGCGGCTTCGCCGAGGGCCCCGAATGGACGCTCCTGTGGCAAAAGGCCCGTCCCGATGGGGCCGGAGATTTCCGCGTCAATGGGGCAACAGAGTTAAACAGGCGAGCAGTAGAGAAAATTGAGCTGCGGCCCAATGGATGAGTAGCGTTTGGAACAGGTGAACAGGTGAGCAAATTCGGCTGGGAAAAGGAGTGTCTGTCGCAGGGGCACCGGTGCGGTGTACATCAATACCTCTGATCTTGTCAACCTCAGTGCGACGATTTGCCGCGGATTTTTCATTTTTTCAGCTTTTATCCTGTCATCACGTTATAACCTCCGCCAAAGCTTTTACAGGGGAAGAAGGGGAACCGGTGGGGGTTTGGGGGCGGGGCTTGGGGCCTGATGGCCCGCCCCCAAGGGCCTTGGCGCGGAACGTTTCTTGTCTTTGTCCGGCAATCACCGCCAGCAGCCCGCTGTCTGCAAGCATACGCTGCT
>JAKATV010000243.1 GCA_021818565.1 Planctomycetota bacterium | reverse complement strand
AGCTTGGAAACTTCCGGGGCAACCGGCCCTCTGCTGACGTTGCATGTAATACCCGAAAGCTCACTAGATTCCACGGACAATCAGCGGGCCAACAGCCTTGGACCCACGGTGGCTGTCGGAGATGTTGCCGATGATGGCGTGGCCCATGCGGACACGGTAAACCCCAATTCCCAAGCCTTAAAGGCCGTGTTCAACCGTATCACACAGCCCTACGCCCATGAGGACTTAACACGACTGGCCGCCGTGGCCAGCGTAAGTCGGCTTAAAGCTATGCGTAATAGCGACATTGACTCGCCCGCAATTATCATCGATGCGCCGCCCAACGCCCATCTGGAATTAACCACAGATAATTCAGGTATACAAAGAGGGTTGCTCATGCATCGTGTCCTGCAGCGCCTGGACTATCAGCGCACCAGCGAAGACACATTAGGCGACGCGTTAGCCGATCTGGTAAGGCAGGGGCATTTAACTCCGGAGGAATTAGCACAAGTAGATCAGCCCGCGCTGCTCTGGCTTTTCAGCACCCCGTTGGGAAACCGCATGCGCCAAGCCGCGATACAATCGTCGCGCAGTCACCAGTTGCTACGGGAATTAAATTTTCTCTGGTCGCTGCCCGCGCGGCAGGCGGTCGGCATCAACCCGGCAACCCCGCCAAGCTTAAGCGTTGACACAATCCTGAACCCCGGAACAACAAAACCGCACACCAGTGACATAGATATCATGCTGATTCGCGGCACCATTGACGGCTTATTAATTGAACCAGACTCCCTGGAAATCATCGACTACAAAACCGATGCCGCGGCCTTTATCCCCTCCCGTCTGCCCGCCTATCAGCAACAAGTAAATTATTACGCCTCCGCCGCCGCCGAAATCCTCAAAAGACCCGTCCACCAAACCTCCCTGATATTTTTTTCCACCCGGCAAATTGTCTCCACAAGCCTATCGCAGTGATCGCCGGGTTGCGACGGCCATTACTTGGACAGGCTCCTGGCCAACAGATCAACGGTAATGGGGCGTTTAGAATCCCAAAAGACATAGGAGTTGAAAAACTCCCGTGCGAGGACCTCTTCGATGCCCCATTCGACAAATCCCGTCCGCGCTGGCACGCTGCCGCCGGTTGCCGTATCTTAATTCGCCGTAGGAATACTTGGAGTGGTTATGACGACACATATTGGATTGCTGGGATGCGGAACGGTCGGGGCGACAGTGGCGGAGATGTTGCTGACCGAAAAAGCAATGCTGGCAAAGCGATCCGGACAGTCGCTAGCCTTGAAGCGGATTTTAATTCGGGACACCACTAAAATCCGGAATAACAAAATTCCGGCGAATTTATTTACCACCCATCCGGATGATATTCTCAATGATCCGGACATTCAGATTGTCGTGGAAGTCATGGGTGGGGTTGAACCGGCGAAAACGCTTTCCCTGCGGGCTGTAAAATCCGGCAAATTGTTGGTAACCGCCAATAAGCACCTGCTGGCGCTGCACGGCGTGGAAATATTTCGTGCGGCGGCAAAAGCCAACTCCTGTGTCTGCTTTGAAGCTTCCTGCGGCGGAGCTATTCCCATTGTTCTGGCCCTGACCCGCGGGTTGATCGCCAATGAAATCGATCAGGTTGTGGGAATTGTCAATGGCACATGCAATTACATTTTAAGTGAAATGAGTTCCACCGGTAAAAGTTACAGCACCGCTTTAGCCGAAGCGCAGGCCGCGGGCTTTGCCGAGCCTGATCCCACATTGGATGTCACCGGCGGAGATAGTGCCCATAAACTGGCCATTCTGGCATCTCTGGCGTTTGGGACCAATGTACCGTTCGACCGGATTTATGTCAGCGGAATAAATACCATTGACGATATGGATTTGCGGTTTGGCCGGGAATTGGGGTATGTGTGCAAGCTCCTGGCAATCGCCGAAAAACATAGCCACGGCATTTCCCTGCGGGTGCACCCCGCGTTTGTTCCGCAGAAACATCTGCTGGCCAATGTGAATGGATCCTTTAATGCCATTGCCGTCGTTGGCCATGCCAGCGGCCAGACCATTCATTACGGCCGCGGAGCCGGTGGAAAGCCAACGGCCAGCGCCATTATTGCGGACATCGTGGAAGCGGCCATGGGAACCGCCCCGCTGCTTTTTAAGCAACTGCCGCTTCTGACACGGCGCAGCACCGCCGGGGTTATTCCAATTCAAGATGTATCATCCCGGCATTATTTACGCATGATGGTACACGATAAACCGGGAATGTTGCATCAGATTACCGGCATACTCGGAAAGCTTGGCATTTCCCTGGCGGCGATGGTGCAACATGAAGCACACGAGGATCAATTTGTGCCTCTTGTCATCATGACGCACGAGGCACCGGACGGCAAGGTGACCCAGGCCGCCGCCAAAATTGACCGCCTAAAGGGGATACGCGGCCAGACCCGGCACATTCGCGTCATTGATCCGGCACCCTAAGCAACCGGGGAACAAGTCCCGATTGCAACAGCGCACCAACCGCTTAGAATACTCTTTAGACTGATGAAGGATCGAAAGCAATACTATGAAATATGCCATTATCATTCCCGACGGAGCGGCCGACGCCCCGATTGCTGAACTGGGCAATAAAACGCCTCTGGAAGCCGCATGTAAACCCAATATGGACGGGGCCGCCCACAACGGTCGCATCGGAACGGTTCGCACCACCCCGCCGGATTTCAGCCCCGGAAGCGATGTATGTACGCTTTGCCTTCTGGGTTATGACCCCGCGCAATATCATCCGGGCCGCGCTCCGTTGGAAGCCGCAGCAATGGGCCTGAAGCTCAATGCCTCAAACTGGGTTATGCGGTGCAACTTCGTCACCATTATTGACGGAAAAATGGTGGATCATTCCGCCGGGCACATCAAAGATAACGAAGGCCGCACGCTTTTACAGGCCGTCACGGAGGCCGTGGGAAACGCCGGCAAAGTTACGTTTCACCCGGGTGTAAGTTATCGCAATTTAATGACGCTGGCCGGCGTTGATTTAACCAAAGTAAAAACCACTCCCCCCCATGATATCCCCGATCAGCCGGTTAAAAATTATTTACCGCGCGGAGCCGGCGCGGAGCCGTTGCTGGATATTATGAACAAGGCCCGCGCCGTGCTTAAAGACCATGAAGTGAATCTGGTACGGCGACAATTCGGCGAAAATCAGGCGACAGATATCTGGCTGTGGGGCCAGGGAAAACCCAAGCATATTCCAAGCTTTAAGGAACGTTACGGCATTTCGGGAGCTATGATTACCGCCGTGGATTTACTGCGTGGAATTGCCAATCTGCTGGGCTGGAAGAATATTGATGTGCCCGGAATCAGCAGCTATCACGATACCGATTACGCCGCTCAGGGAAAATACACCTGCGACGCATTGGACCATTTTGATCTGGTCTGCTGCCACGTGGAAGCACCAGATGAAGCCAGCCATCAGGCGGACTTCACCACGAAAATCAAAAGCATTGAAGCCATTGACGAACATGTGGTGGGACCGGTGCTCAAGAAATTAAAAACGTTTGATCAATGGCGTCTGCTGATCATGCCCGACCATGCCACCCAATGCGCCACGCGCAAGCACCACGAAGCCCCCGTACCATTTCTGATCACCGGTTCGCATGGAAAAAGCAGCATCGCCCGCGCCTACACGGAACAGGCCGCCATGGAAAGCGACCTGCATATAGAAGCCGGCTACGAGTTGATGTCGTATTTTTTAACCAAATGAGGCGATTACCAATGATCAATGAACAACGCCACCTTCTCGTGATTCCGCGTGTTCCAACCAATAGCTGAATCCCCAGAAATACCTGACCAGCCTAACTGCATTTATTCCACCTTCCGCCGGCGCTGTCGCACAGCGACTTGGATTAGAAAGCAGTCGCAGAGGTGTTCTCACTTCGCCGGCAGCCACTCTAATATCCCAGCCAAATTTGCTCTTCTTTCAACTCTCTCTGAACTATTTCTCTATCGGGCCGCAGCCCGATTCACGCCATAATTTCCACGGGCGTGCCCACCGGGCATAGGGCGTAAAGCTCTGTCATGTCGGGATTCGTCAGGGCCACGCAGCCGGCGGTGCCGGTTCGGCCTTCCGCGCAGCCGTGAATAAATATTTCGCCACCCAAGGGGGTTTTCCATACCCGATTTTGCACCTGTTCATCCGCCATATCACTGTGCCGCAAATCATGGATAAGCTGGTTATAAATATCCGCGGACAGCAATCCCTGCTCCAGACCACGATCCGCATCTTCTTTGTTTGGATAATCCAATCCCAGCGACAAATGAAACTTGCTATGCGGATTTTTGAAGACAATTTGAAAATGTCCCTCCGGAGTTTTGCGGTCCCCCTCAATTTGTTTATCGCCGCTATTGGAACCGGTAATACAGAAATAACTTTTAATAAGCGCGGTGCCATCAAACACATACAGCTTTTGCTGGGACTTAATCACTCGAATATGCGGTTGCTTTGTCATCACGGCACACGCCCCGGACGGTGATAATTCTGATCCAACCAATAGACAGGGTAGCCGACCAACTCTCGCACGACCGCCCAGGGGTTGGTTTCCTGCCAGATGCCGCGACGGGCTGCAACCGTCCATACGTGTAAGCCCAGTTGTCGGAAAGCCAGACTGGTCCGCGGTAAATGGTAATCCGAACTTACCGCGATCACTTTATGCCAATGCTCCGCTTTCACTAATGCCATGGTATTGTATGCGCTGTAGCGCGTGTTATTGCCGTGATAGTCCACGATTAACGATTTTGCCGGCACACCCTGGGCCAGGGCCAGTTTCAGCATGGCCAACGGCTCATTTTTATATGGGTTGGTTTTACCCCGTGGAGCGCGTCCCGTTAGAAGTAAACATTTAGCCCGGTGCTCTTTGAAAAGCGCCACGCCCTCCAACACCCGCTGCCGAAGCGTGTAGCCGCACGTGTCACCACGCCCGGTACCGGCCCCCAGTACCACGGCCACATCAGCATCCATTCCCGGCGGCGGAGGATCCGCAAGAAACATACCGTGAAATATCCATAAAAAAATTAGCGCCATGACGGCCATGGGGATCAAATCGTAACTCTTATAAGCGATGGTGCGCCATGGCGGGGAAAGCGTGCGCGTTGCAGCAGCACCAGCGCTAACGGCATAATCCGGCCGGGCGATAAACCAGAGGATCATGACCACCTCAACCGGCAAAGACATGGGCATGTACCAAGGCATAAGTCCGTGCAGGATGATTTTCAAATGATAAAAAGTCACTGTGTTCAGCAGTAAAACTACCGCAATGAACGCCGATGGCAAAAGCAACATGCGATTAAGCCGCCAAGTGCTGTCGGGCGACATGTCCGTCGGCGGGTGAAAGCGCAGTATCTGCAAAATTATTAGACTGGCAAGCCATATCCAAGGGAGAATAAATGCAATAAATGCCCCGGCAAATCGCAGGTCCAGCCAGCGCCACGATTGCAGCGTAGCGACACTGACCAGCGCACCAAAAAAGATTCCGAAATCCAGCAGGCGAAAAAAAATACCGGCCTTTCGGCACGCAGTATTCAAAGCGACGGGTGATGATTGAACTATCGTGTCATGCATTCCATGAGTATATATCACATCGGTTTTCACGCCAGCGCGAATCGCTCAATGGCCACAGCTACGCCGTCTTCCCGGTTGGAGGGAACAACATGTCGCGCCGCTTTGCGTATGTGCTCGGGGCCGTTGGCCATGGCGGCACTAACGCCTGCCCATTGCAGCATGGGCAGGTCATTGGCATTATCCCCCACCGCCAGTACGTTATCCCGTGTTATCCCATAGGATTTGCAAACAAAGTCCAACGCCATGGCCTTGTTGGTATCCGGCGCTACAATCTGCAGCAAGCGTGAATCACTGCGAAACAGGCCGATACGATCCTCAAAACGCCGTGGCAAAAGCTGACATAATTCTTCGATGATAGAGGCTTTGGCATGGAACATGATGCGCGTTACCGGCACATGCAGGAAGGTTTCCATGGCGGCAATGACATCAGGATTAAAACTTCGTCCGGTGGGAATTGCATCGGCCGGAACAATCCCAAAGTGGTCCGAATAGAGCTTGTCAATAATTTCCACACTGGGAATGACTTCCGGGCAGCGCAATCGGGCGTAGTCAATGACCCGGCGCACCAAGGCATGAGGCAAACTGATATGCCGCAGGACGCATTTCTGATTTTCATCCCAGATCAACGCTCCGTTATGGCTGATGATCGGCGTTTGCAACTTTAAGGCCCGATGATAAAACCGAACACTTCGCGGTGGACGGGCGGTGGCCAGAACCACATGAATACCCCGTTTGGCGGCCAGATGGATCGCATGGTGAACGCGCGGGGTAATGGATTCTTTGGGGCTAAGCAGCGTGCCATCCATGTCTAAGGCGATCATTTTAATCGCTTTGGCCGGAGCTGCAGCGCTTGCCGCAAATGCCGGCAGCGCCGTGGTGGCGGCCGGAGCTTTCGCAAACGTCACAACATTGCTGGGAGATCTCCCACCGCTGGACGTGCGGCGCGGAGCAACCATTTTTCGCAGCGATTCAACTAATTCATCTACTGACATAATCAACCCGCTCAAACAAGATACACACACTGACGCCGAAACCAACAGTATTTTCAAGCGTCCATGCGGCTCCCTCCGGGAACACGCACTATAAAACAGGCACTTGTATCATCGGTCAGGAATCGATGTTACATGAGTGAACGTCCATAAAATTCCCGTTTCCGATAATGAAGCACCAAACGCTCTATTTTTAAGCGCGTTTCAAACAGTTCCCACGTTTGGAATTTCCCACGATCCAGCTTTTTTCGGACGTTAGTTAAAGCGTCGCATGATCGGTGCGATGCGCGCCGCCAAAGCCGATTTTTCCTGGTCCGACAACTGATCCATAATCTTGGCAACGTACTTGGATATCGCCTTGGCCCGTTGCGCCTGAACTACAGCGGCGTATTGGCGAGCCAGAGTCATGACCTTTATAGCGGCATCCTTTCTCGGGCCGGCTTTGGATACATGCCCTTTGGTCTTCAAAAACGCCTGGAGTGCCTTTTTTATCCGCCCCAGCAGGTTCGGATCAACTAAACCTTCCTGTTGCGATTGATTCAACATCGCCATGGACGTCTGAAACGCCTGTTGATCCAACGCTACAACATTCATCTGACTTTTACTTAATTGGGCGTCGAGCAACCAACGCCGCATTAACCAGGGACCGCGCAACTGCGCAAACATCAGCGCCTGTTCCGCCGGGTCGGAAACCGCCTTAACCTGTTGCACCCACGCCGGCACGCCTGGCCTCGTGGCACGCTGCAACTTAACGGCTAGTGCCCGCGTTGGGTCGCTGGGATAGCTGATAACATCTACAGCACCCTGAACGTCTGCAAATTTATACGTGACGGTGGCAAATTTGGATGATGGGTTGGCCGGATTGGCAGGGCTGATTGGACGGTAGGGGTTGACACCAGCAGGTCGGAATACCTGATAAAAGGCCACGGCATCCGATGATGGCCGGCCAAAAAGCGTTCCTAAATGCACGACCAGATAGATACCCGCAAACAGTATCAGCAGCACCGCAACCGCTGCTTTTATTATATCAGGTCGTTTCAGGTCAATAAGTTTCACAAAACCACCATTGTTATGCAGCAATATTAACATTCGCCGCATGTCCAATAATAACGACGCATGCGACGAAACATTGCATCTGCGTAACGGCGGGATCCGCCCCATTGACTCGTTCCGCAATGGTTAGAACGCACCAGTTCGCTTGCGGTTGCGGAAATATCGCCCCTTTGGACCCACAATATTTCACTATGGCAGTAATTATTCCGGACGCTGTATCACCAACCCGACGGCTTTACCGTGGAATATTGCGGATCACGCGGGATATGAAAGGCGCTTACCGGATCTGGATGGGCCGGGTTAAAGGGCTTTAACCCGGGTC
>JAKATV010000036.1 GCA_021818565.1 Planctomycetota bacterium | reverse complement strand
CATTCCTGATGGAAATATACTGGATCTGGCGGATTTCACGCACGGCGGGACGTTGGAGTGGAATCCGCCGGAGGGCGATTGGTTGGTCACACTGGTCATGCTAGAGCCTCGAGCGTTTGACCCCATGCACCCTGCGGCTGGAGCACGACTCATTGACCGCTTATATGCGCCATTCGAACAGAGGTTTCCTGAAGAACTGGGCAAAACGATTCCGCTGTTCTTTCAAGATGAGCTGGACTTTGGCGCAAAGATGCCCTTATGGTCAGATAGGCTTCTTACGGAATTTCTTTTGCGCAAAGGCTACGATCTAAAACCCCTTTTACCGGCAATTTGGCACGACATTGGTCCAATAACGCCAAAGGTTCGTATTGATTACTCAGATGTGGTAACCACATTGATGGAAGAAAACTATTTTATTCCAATTTTTCGATGGCATGAGTCGCATGGAACCATGTTGGCCAACGATAATATTGGCAGAGGATCGATGGAACAGGGGCGGCTGCATTACGGAGATTACTTTCGCGCCATGCGCTGGTATTCGGCACCTGGAACTGACGATCCAAATGTCAACGGACCGCGCGCATTTGCAGGCCTAAAGGTGAACAGTTCCATCGCTCATCTGTACGGGAGAGACCGCGTATGGAATGAATGCTTTCATTCCAGTGGATGGGGTGCCACTCCAGCGCAGATTGTCGCAGCGATCAATCAAAATTTCCTGTATGGTGCCACGGTGATTAATCTGCACGGACTGTACTATTCCACACATGGATCCTGGTGGGAATGGGCACCTCCGGACTTTCATTTCCGACAGCCTTACTGGGAACATTCAGAGAGGTTAAATCTTTATATTTCAAGACTATGCTGGCTTCTCAGCCAAGGTAATCACATTTGCGATGTCGCAATAGTTTATCCAATTACAGCAATTGAAGGCGGCTTAAATGCTTATATTAAACCTTCAGAAGCTTATAATACTGATTCAATCTCCGAGCAACAGCGGGGAGTTTTTACGCACGCGGTAGACGCCGCCGAAGCTCACGCCTTCGGCGCTGGAAAACATCTTTTCGATCAGGGCATTGACTTTGACTTTGTTGATTTTCAGTCGATAGAACGTGCGGTGGTGGAAGGTGATAATTTGTGCATGGCGGGCGAGCGGTACCGTGTGTTGATACTTCCCATGATGTCATCGGTCCGGTTTAGTACACTGCTTAAGGCACACGAGTTCTTCAGGGCAGGCGGACAAGTCATTGCTACAGGCTGCCTTCCACTTGCCAGTGATCACGCCGGGATGAATGATCCAGAATTAACGAAACTTGTTCGGGAAATATTTGGCAATTCCGGGTCCGATGGCACGGCCACCTGCAACGTTGGGGATTCCGGCGGGCGGGGAATATTTATTCCCGGCGATTATGCCAGGATCAAGGGAATTATCGACCAAAACATCGTGCGAGACTTTGTGCCGCACGACGCTCCGCTCCAGACGCTCCATCGCCGCATCGGCCAGCAGGACGTGTACATGGTGTTCAATCCACAGGATCAACCGGTCGAATCAGAAGCGTCTTTCCGCTGCCTTGGCCGCGTCCAAAGATGGGACGCGATGAACGGGGAGGCTCTTGACGTAGCGCCACGGGCAATAACGGATGACAGCACTCGAGTGCCACTTAACATCGGGGCGCATGAAGCACAGTTGATCGTATTTTCACCGCCCAGCGACACCGGAACAGGCGACTGCGTTGCCGCGAACACAAATACAGAGGTAAAAGAGATCGTCGATATGGCAGGCTTGTGGGATTTTTCACTTGTCCCCACAATGGATAATCGGTTCGGAGATTTCCGCCTGCCCATCGATTCGCCGTCTGGCGATCATTTTATCGGTGCCGAGGCCCGACGTTTTCGCTATTCCGAAGAGACGTCGCCCAATCCCCCCTGGCAAAACCCCGATTTCGATGATTCGAGTTGGCCACTTACAACGTTTTCCTTCGGTCCACGCTTCTGGAAACTTGGGCCTATACCGCACGGTGCTGATCTGGAGGGAATTGAAACGCAACTGTCGGAATTGCATGCGGTTTCACCCGATACGCCAGTAATGGCCTCCGGACGCGCCTACTTCTGGGCACCCTATTCATTCTCGCTGCGGTGGGGAATTGAGGACGATCCATTTCTTAAGAATTGGGCGAGCGGTCCTCATGGCCTGAAAATGGAAGTGCCCGACGACTTTATTGATCTATACTGCGACGATCCCGGCGCGACGTGGTATCTGTTTTCGTCAGTCCTATCGTCCCAAGAGCGGCAATGCATGTTTCAGATGGGTAGTCGCAGTCCCTATTTAGCGTGGATCAATGGCCGGCGGGTGCTCGAGCAAACCACCGCATTGCCGCCCGGGTATCACCCGCCATGGCACATTCCACATTACCAATCCGATCCGAGACAAAGCCCAGCGGTCCTAACGAAGGGTGACAACGCGTTGCTGTTGCGCCTTACACAAAGCCCCGGTCAGCGCGTACGGGCCTACGCGGTTTTCGACCCACAACCACGGACGAATCAACTCGCAATGCGCTGGTTCACCTCAGCATCCGTGCCACATTTCAATTACCGCCCCGGTGATCGGTTTCATGTTGGCTGGTATCGCTTCTGGTCTCCTCCGGGACTTGCCGCCTTGACTGCCGTCGTGAAAGGCATTGCTGAAATTTGGGTCAATGGCGTGAAATGTTCGCTGGTCAGTTTGGAAAAAGGCGATCAGGCCTGCGCTTCGATCCATGTGTATCGGGCGGATATTGCAAAGCCTTCACCACATCCCGTGGTCGTGGCGATTCGCGTTCAGCAGGCCCTCGGCTCGTATGCGGGTGACGCCCTGCCCGAACCGGTGATGATGCGGTGCGTATCTGGCGAACTGCCCCTGGGCGACTGGTCACAATTTGGCTTGGCGACATATTCCGGTATTGTAAAATACCGTCGCATTATTCGATTAATGGACCAGCAGGCTTCGAAACGCATTATTCTGGATATGGGAGAGCTGTCCGCGTCGGCCACAGTATGTGTTAATGGCGTGAAGGCCGGCACCTTGATTTGTCCACCATGGAGAATTGATATCAGCCGACTTGTGCGCACCGGGGATAATATGGTTGAAATATCCGTTGCAAATACGCTGGCCAATCATTACAGCGTTGGCATTCCAACGCCTTATGTATTGCCAGGACAAACGGTTTCCGGTCTGTTGGGACCGGTGCGGCTGATTATTTATGATGGACCCAGCAGACACACCATGAAAACCGCGGAATCTTCGGTGCAGGGTGCTTCATGATACTTCAGGCAGAGGCAACTACGACGCAGCACGATCCGGTACCTGTCAACTGCTCACTTCCGAACATGTTGACCTACGCACAGGGAGACTGCGCCATCTCATTGGTGATGAATGGCATTTTTGGATTCGCCATGCTGTATTACACCAATGCACTGGGGCTAAACCCGGCTTGGACTGGTATAGCGATGTCCCTCTCTGTGGCCTGGGAAGCCATCTCGGAACCGCTGATGGGCCACATCAGCGATATTACGCGAAGTCGGTGGGGCCAACGGCATGCGTACATGCTGATCGGCGGCCTGTTAATGGCGGCCTGTTCCTACCTGATCTGGGATGTGCCACAGAAACTCCTTGGCAGTCAGGTCTCCATGTTCCGGTATCTCGTTGCAATGAATCTTTTATTGCGCAGCGGGTTAACCATGTTTTTTATTCCTTATGTTGCGTTGGGCTTTGAGATGACCAACGACTATCAGGGTAGATCGCGATTGCAGGCCATCAGGCAAATTTTCAACATGGCCGCCAATTTTGCCGGACCAGCCATGGCTTGGACAATATTCTTTCAAAATCATGGCAAAATCCCGGCCACATCCATCGCCGCGAATTACCTTCACATGGGAACGGTCTTCGCGGTGGCAACGGCTTTGTTCGTACTGATCGCGGTGACATCCACGTATCGGTGGCACAAAGATACACGACTGGCCATTCCAGAATTTAAATCCGGTGGAGCCTCCGCCTTTTTTCTTGATATGAAACAAATACTGCTGGATCCGTTTCCCAGGTGGGTGTTTGTATTTGTGTTCCTGATCTGTGTAGGCATGGTGCTGGTAAGCTCGCTGCAGATGTTCGTATACGTGGATTTCATGAAATTCTCCGCCGATCAGAAAACAATTGCCCAGGGCGGAACAATGATTGCTATGGCTCTGGGAGCATTGATTTCTATGCCGCTGGCCCGCCGTGTCGATAAAAAAGGTGCCGCGATGATTGGCGGCCTGATTAGTATTTTATCCAGCGTTTTGCTGATCCTTGTTTTTTCCACAGGCCTGGTTAATCCCAGCCTGCACTGGCGTGCTGCAGGAATAAATCTCCCCATGTCACTAATACTCTTTGTTGCCGGGCAGGCGGGTTATTGGTTTGGTAATGGAATTATGTTGCCGCTGTCCATCGCGATGATGGCAGATGTTTCAGAAATCCATCGCATTAAGACCGGCTTCAGTAAAGACGGAAGCTATTCGTCGGTATACAGTCTAGCAATGCGGCTGGCGATTGCCCTGAGCCTGGTTCTTTCCGGCTATTGCCTGACTGCAATTGACTATAAAACCGCAATGCACGGCATGACACCGACCCAAACTCCATCTACCATCTGGAAGCTCGGCTTCACAACTTTTCTTTCCGGCGCCGTGTTTGCCACCATCGCAATTGTGACCATTAACTTTTACCCAATAACCTTGCGGCGACTGCAAGAATTACGGACTTCTCCTACTGACGATTTAAAAGGTTGTAACTAACTATATCAGGAGTGCGCAAAATGAATCCACGGTTTTTTCCGCTTGCGAATGCATCAGCCATTTTTCTCGTAGCTTTAGCCCTGTTGTCGCCACTTGGTGTGGCTCGCGGGGCAAATCCTGTACGTCATACCAACCTGGCCAACGCTAAGCTCGGATTATTTGTCCACTATGTATTTGGCCTGACCCAAGCCGCACCAGGTAAACCACCCTTGAAGAACGTCAATGAGTTCGCCAATGATCTCAACGTGAAAGGCATAGCCGACATGGCCTCGACAATGGGTGCCCAGTACGTCGTTTTTACAGCGTACCATTGGCGTATGACGATGCTCTTTCCGTGTCCATTCTGGAGAAGTGCCTTCCCAAATCACGACTCAAATCGGGATGTGATTAAGGCGCTGGCCAAGGCACTTAAACTTCGTGGTATCAAGCTTGTACTGTATATACACCCCGACGATCGTCACGACTTTTCGAAGGCCATGCTGGACAAATTGATTAAACTCGGCTGGTCATCGCGCCGTACGCTCAAAAAATGCCTCTTACACAGTTATCCCCAATTCGAGCCATATGATCGAAAATGGAATCGTTTCTACTATCGGCTCCTGGGATATATGGGCCGTCTATTTGGCAATCAGATAGCGGGTTATTGGATTGATGATGGAGACGCGGCGGCCAACGGCGTAAAGGTTCGCAATATTATCTGCCATTACACACCACATGCCGCTATTTGGGCTAACGGCTATAAGAATTCCGCCCCCGCCACTCTGATCGGCGGGGAGAACTGGACGCTTTTCGACCATAATCCAAAACCTCATTTATACAATACGACCTCTGCACAAACCGCTGTTGTCATCGCGCGAAGCTGGTGGGCCTCGGCTGGAACATTGCAGTATACGCCGGCGGCAATGTACCGTTATCTGATTTGCACGATCGGCACCAAGGGGCAGCATAACGGCGGTGTGGTTTACGCGACCAGCCCGTTCTCTAATAACCAATGGGAGACCGGAGTCCCCGCGGGCCTTGAAACCCTCGGCAAACTGATCAAATCGCGTGCGCAGTCCATCTACAACACGGTGCCCAGCAGGGCATACGTCTCTGGAGACGCTGCTGCACAAAAACCGAAATGGGGTGTCGCGGTTGACAGCATGGATGGAAAAACCGTTTATCTGCATATACTTATGCCACCAAAAGGGCGAAGTCTTCAAATTGGACAGCCAGCCGATCACGTACAATTCAGCAGTGCACACCTGCTCAACAGCCGGTCACTGAGAATTGACAGCAATCGCCGCGGTTACACGCTAGTCCTGCCGCCCGGGATGAAATGGAATCCTGTCGATACGGTCATTGCGTTAAAAGTAAAGTAACCGTTTCTAACTTTGGAGTCAGAAGCGGCCCAATGACAGTTTCTCCGCGTATTTCTGATCGTTGACAGACGGCAAATGACGCGATTGGCTTGGGGATCTCGTGCCTCCTGCGGCGACGCGTGCCGACGAATCGCGATGCCGCCCATAGCTCAATGCGGGAGCGTTGAGTTGTCCGCGAAACGTATTTCCATGCCGCGACGCCCATTCCCCCGTCGCGCCGACGCGCACGGACACCGGATTCGCCAAATTCCGCTTTTACCGCTAGGATAGGTGTTTTAAGGAGCCGATATGGCACGGGAAAATATGGAGGCTCTTGTGGCCTCGTTGGAGGCGCGGGTTCAAAGCATCCGCGACTCTCTTTGACGTTGCGGAAAAAACTCGACAACTGAAAACGCTTGAGCAGCGGATGGGGGCACCGGATTTCTGGAATCATCAGGATCAGGCGCGTAAAACTATTCGTGAATTTAAAACGCTCAAACTCATCATGGATCCCCTGGCTGAGGTTGAAAAAGCCCTGCAGGATATTCCGGTCATGCTGGAAATGGGCGCGGAAGATCCCGCCCTGCTGGAGGAAGCGGATCAGGCTTTAATTACCACCACGCAACGCGTGGATCAACTTGAGTTGCAGTCGTTATATGTGGGGCCCCATGATCCCAGCGACTGCTTTATTCAGATTCATGCCGGGGCCGGCGGCACAGAAGCCTGCGATTGGGCGGACATGCTGTTGCGCATGTATTTACGTTATTTTGAACGTCGCGGCTGGGACGTCAGCGAAGTGGATCGCCTGGATGGAGAGCAAGCGGGCATTCGGCGCATTACGCTGCTGGTAAAGGGACCGTATGCGACGGGAAATATGAATTGCGAAGTGGGCGTGCATCGTCTGGTGCGGATCAGTCCATATGACGCCAACGCGCGGCGCCACACCAGCTTTGCCAGCGTGGATGTCACACCGGTATTTGAAGGCGCTGACAAGGAATTGGAAATACCGGAAGCCGATATGGAAATTATCGCGTTTGTCCGGGCCAGCGGACCGGGCGGGCAGAATGTCAATAAGGTGGCCTCGGCCATACGCATCACGCATAAACCCACCGGCATTCAGGTGGTATGTACCAGTGAACGATCTCAAGTGCAGAATCGAGCCTTGGCACTGGAAATCATGAAAGCCCGCATCAACAAACTCGAAGAAGCCAAGCGGGATGCCGAATTGGCCAGGCTGTATGGCGAAAAGGGCGAAATTGCTTTTGGCTCCCAAATCCGCAGTTACGTGCTTGATGACCGCCGCGTGAAAGATCACCGCAACGGATACGAAGTATTCCAGCCGGACCGCGTGCTGGACGGCGAGGTGCAGCCGTTTATTGATGCGCAACTGCGCTATCAGGCCATGCAGCGCAAGCAGCAGGCCGCCGCGGGGCGAAGCGACGGTTAAACCTGCACAAGAAGGCGCTGGGGTTCGGATGCGAGTCGATGTGCCAGTGTCGCACAAATTTCTAGCGAATCCCGCGGCAGTGATAGACTCCACCGGGCGGCATATTAAGTGCGACAAATTGAAAAGATACATGCTCAAATATTGATTTGTAGAAATTCAGGTAATAGAGCGGAACTTCTGTAATATTGCTGAAAAATCCGTCAGGACGGAGATATTTTTTTACTGCGGCAAACATGGCATTCCGCACCGATTCCGGAAGACTTGCCGTACCCAATCCGCTGACAAAACAATCAACGCCATGCGGCGCAATGCCCTGATCACTTAGAATGGAATCCAAGTGACCGACATCGGCCTGAAGAATGCGGATATTCGCACCGGCCGAAAATCGATTGTGAAGCACCCGCACAAAATCTGGATCGCGTTCCAACGCCAGGAATTGCGTTCGTGCAC
>JAKATV010000074.1 GCA_021818565.1 Planctomycetota bacterium | reverse complement strand
GATTGGCGGTGGGAGACCAGTTGTTAAAGTCTCCCGCCAGATTTACGCGGCGCACGTGCATATCAGCAGGGGGTTGGTACGTAAAAACGTGCCGGATTTTCGTGGGAATGGCCGCGAGTTTCTGCGCCAATGCCGGCGTGTTTGCCGCGTTTGCCGGCAGAGTGCTGGTCAACAATCCCGCCACCGCCGTAACAAGGATGGCTGTTGTTTTGGAGGCGGCACAACTGCTGGAGCCAAGAGATCGAAAAGTCATGAGATAATTCCTGGTTACGCCAAAATAAAACCGCATAGCGGGCAACCCGCCATGGCAGGAGGAAAAGGTGCTATCGCGTACGCACAATACTGGTAGATTCGCGCAGGACCAGATGCGTGGGCAGCACATCCGCGACACGATCCACTTTGCCGCGAATTCGGCTCACAAGTCGTTCACATGCCGCTACCCCCAATTCATACAGCGGCAAATGCACTGTGGTTAAACTGGGGTTGGCATAGGCCAGATGTTGAATATCATCAAAGCCCACCACCGAAATATCCTGCGGAACTTTGCGTCCGTGCTCCACAAGATAACGGATCGCGCCCAGCGCCATTTTATCATTGCCGCATAGCACGGCGGTAATGTCTTTATCCCGGTGGGTCAAAAGGTCTGCCGCCGCGGCTCCGCCTTCGTCGGTAAAACAGCCGTCGGCCAGCCAGGATTCTTTAACCTCAATACCGGCGTTGCGCAGTTCTGTGGTGTAAACCTCCAGCACATCACGCGCCGTGGGGCTTTCCGGAGCGGCGTAAATCATGCCGATGTTCCGGTGCCCGAGTTGCAGCAGGCAATTCATGGCCTGCTTGGCTCCCATGCGATAATCGCAATGGACAAAATCCAATAAGCCGTCACCAAAGCGGTTATCCACCAGAATCATCGGATATTGCCGCAGATCAGAAAGGAACGTGTGCTTTTCATTAAATCCCAGGCATAATACGCCGTCAACAAATCGCCGCTCATAGAGTTCTATATGTTTGCCTTCTTTGATGTATTGCGGTTTGGCTTGTTCAATGAGCAATTTGTGGCCCAGTTTGCCGGCGCGGTCCGATATGCCGCTTAAAATTTCACCAAAATAGGCATCGGCAAACGCATGACGCAGCGGCGGTAGAATCACCGCAAGTACCTGGGTATATCGGCTTGAAAGGCTTTGCGCCAGACGATTGGGCCGATAGCCCATGCTGTCAATTACCCGCTGGACGCGAACATGCGTACCACGGCTGATACGCGGATTTTGATTAAGTACCATGGAAACCGTGGCGATTGAAACTCCCGCCTGTTTGGCAACATCACGAATGCTGATGCGGTCAGGCGCATTTTCTTCAACCGGTAGAGCATTAAAGTTTACTTGAATCGCTTCGGCAGTGCTGGTCAGGGCGGTCCTGGCAATGTCGGGAGATTCACGCGTTTCGCCTTTTAATTTTTCAGCCATTGTGCATCCTTTACCTTCTTACACCCAGAACATTTACTGAACGCCAAGGTTAACTGTTTAATCAGTTTAACAATCTATTAAATTGTGTCAAGTTTAATTATTCTATTTAGTGAATCTTTTTTTGAAGGTGTGCGCGGCGCACGTGGCTTTCAAGTCAGTGGCTGTCGAAAAATACGGCCAAGTACGGGTATGGGCCGAGAAATACCAATAATTATGGACTTTGTTATTGACACGCCGCATCAATCGAACTATACTCTGCTCATCTGAGGGAGGTTGTATCTGAATCACCCCCAGTATTTGTTAAGTGCTTGGACGTGTAAAGTTCTCAATAGGCGTTGGTCTAGAGAACTTTTTTAAGGCCGGATAAGTGAACCGGTTAAATTAACTGCGGATATCGTGAGCGGGTGTCTACCGCTTTATTTGTTCCTTTTTATGGGAGACATGGTTATGGGTATGTTTCAAAAAAATCACGGGAAGAATCTGAAGGTATTACAGCTGCTGGCACTGCCTGCACTGGCCGCATTGGCGGTTATCGGAATGAGCCAAAGCTCGCAGGCGGCGCTGGTGGCGTCGGATAACGCGGGGAATTACACTTCGTCAGAGTGGACCGGCAGCAACACGGCTTACGATCAGGGGACGGGATTCCAAAGCTGGTCGATAAGCCAATCCGGGACATCCGGCCTTTTTCTTGCCAGCCCCAGCAACAATGCCGGCGGTCCCAATAGCATCGTGCCGCCGAGCGGAAGTAATATCTGGGGTGTTTACGCCAACAATGGCGGCAGTATCCAGATCGACCGCAGCTTCACCAACGCCGCCAACACCGGGGTTGGCAAACTGGATACTGGGCAAACCTTCAGCATCGCGCTTTCCAGCGATGGGGTTGACAATAGCGGTTCTATCAATAACCCTTACTCTATCGGATTTAACTTGCAATCAACCGGCGAGACTTCAAACTACCTCTTCCAGATGATCTTCGACGGCGGGGGCTCCGACATGCAGATCTACGACGGATCGGGATCGTACACCCTTTCGAGCGTTCCCTTCAGTGACCTCGGCACCTTCAGCGGTGATAAGGGCGGGATCGTGGCAAATATTACGATCGGTTCTGCAGTGGCTGGCGGCGGCTACAATTACAGCTTGGCGGTCACTAATGCAACCGGAACCGCAACTTACCAAACGGTCTCGGGACGCCAGACGGCTGCCGGGGCGATCAACCAGTTTCAGGTATTCGACAGTAATGCGGGGTCAAATCTTTATTTCAACAACATTGCTGTCGCTGTTCCCGCCCCTGCCACCGTCGGCCTTGTGCTTGCGGGCGGTATCGCCTTAGCGGGAATGCGTATGAAACGCGGACACCGCAATATCCAAGCCTGAAAAACTGTTGAGGGAAAATCTTTTTGCGGCGGACGCGGTTCATCCGCGTCCGCCGCTGTTTTTTACACGTTCTCCTGCGGACAACCGCGATCGTAAAATTGCCCCAAGCTCGCTCTGACTCTTTTCTGGTTCTGTGGCCCCGTGATTCAATGCGCAATGCCGTCGGCGAAAACGCCAATCGCGACCGGCCGGGGCACCTCGCGTCATCAAATCGCATCCCGCCATCAACTCAACGCTGCCGCATTGAGCTAACGGAACGCTAGCCGACCGCGCCGTTACTTTTTTGCGGCGGGATTTTGATTTTTTAGCACCGGCGAATTGCGGATGTACAGGTGGGTAACATGCACAAAATGTGCCGCTGTAACGCCCTTGGCCAACTGGGCTTCAAAATGATTAATCTGCAATCCGTGAACATCTTTACAGATCATGGCGGGGCGGTAATCGGCCTTCTTAAAACTGACTTTTATATTTGAAAGTTCAATGTGCCGCGCATGGCGGACAAATACGCCATAAGACGGCATCACGCCGATATGCGTGGGGCCGGGATAGCCTCGATTAAGTTCTGGTGGATTGCGCCGGGCATCTTTTCGTGTGCCGCCGCCGTTAAAGATCAGTCGGATATTATCCAGTCGGATATCCCGCACGTCATGGTGGGGCAGGCCGGTGATTTGAATACCGCTCATGGATCCGACATTGGTAGCCAGAATATTGGATATCAGGATGTGTCGCAGGTGGCCCACGCTCACCGGTGGCGGAGCACGATCTCGGTCGCCCAGTGTCACGTAAATGGGACAATCTTTGACGTTTCGCATGGTAATATTGGATATGTTGACATCCTCCAGTACCGCTCCGTCCACCTCTTCCACCGCCAGGCCCAGGCAATCGCGGAAGGTGCAGTTGGAAATGGTGATATTTTTGAACCCGCCATCCGATTCAGTCCCCAGCTTGATGCGACCATTTTCGCGCCGGCTCGGGAGCATTTTTCCGTTGATCAGCGTTCCCTCCTTAAAGCCCGAAAGCTGGCAATTGGTAATGGTGACATTTTCGGTGGGCCATATCCGATGGAGTGCGTCAGTGGCTTTCAGGCACAGGCCATCATCATTTGGCGAGTTAATCCGGCAGTCGGAAACAACGGTATTGCGGCAACAATCAATATCCACGCCGTCACGATCGGTGTCGATGGTGATGTTATTAAGCGTCAGCAAATTACAGCCGGTGACAAGAATGCCGAAGTGTCCGCCATGAATAATGGTCACATCACGGATTAACACATTGGTACAAAGTTTCAGCGCAATGGCTTTATCCCCCACACCCGGAAGTTTGGCCCCGGCGGTCCGATGATATTTAGCCCAGCGAAACGCATCCGTGGTCAATCCGCCGCCGTTGATTTCTCCCATACCGGTGATCGCAACATTTTTCAGATGTTCCCCCCAGATCAGGCTGTTGTGAAAATAAGTATGGCCGCCATCCTGATATGCTTTCCCCGCAAATGGCTCGGCGGGATCATAAGCACCCAGCGCAATGGGAGCGCCAAGAATTTCCGCCCCCGGCTGCAAATGCAGATTTATATTGCTTTTCAGATGAATGCTGCCGCACAAATATATTCCCGCCGGTACCTCAACCGTGCCGCCGCCATGGGCGTTACAGGCCGCGATGGCGCGGTTAATCGCCGGACTGTCCAGATGTTTCCCATTACCTGCTGCGCCAAAGCGGCGCACGTTGTATCCATGAGTTGCCGATTGCGCGGATGCTGCCGCACTGTGCAAACTTACACCCGCCAGAAACGCGGCGAGAAGCGTTATGAAGCATCGTCCGAATAAGCGTGTTGAAACTGAAAAGCGCATAAAATATTATCTCCGCAAAAGACACAGCCGCAGAAACTTACCGCAGGGAACGCATATATGCAAATACGTTTGCGCTTCGGGCGTAAATAAATATGAGGATTTGTGCGCACAATTAAGATTTTAAGCCGGGTTTTCGCCACCAACTTCATCAAGCACATGTTCGGCCACAAAAATAGGCACCTGATTGGCAACGCCCAGGGCAATGGCATCACTGGGGCGGCTGTCAACTTCAACACTGTGCCCGTCCTGCCGGATAATCAGCCGGGCAAAAAACGTATGATCCTGCAAATCGCTGATAACAATGCGTTCCAGTTTGCCGCCAAGTTGTTCGATGACGCTGGAAAGCAACTGATGCGTTTGCGGGCGCGGAAATGCCGTTCCCTTTAACCGATGGTCAATGGCCAGGGCTTCAGCTGAGCCAATTAGAATGGGCAGTGTCCGCGGCCCATCGACTTCCTTAAGAAAAATAAACTGCTGATCGGAAGTTTCGGAAATGATGATACGTTTAAGTTCAACCTGTACGGCCATGCGGAAACTCCATTCCATGACCCGCCATCGGGCGGTTGCCAGCCAACGCTTAGCATAAGTATACTCTTCTTTGCGTGTTCAAGTTATTTCCGCACTTCCCACAGAGGTGCGTCAGGAGTTTCCAAATGCTTATTTGCCGGCACCGGGGCGTTCTGCGTTCCGCGACATGCTTGCTTTTATTGTCGGCGGCGTTCGCCAATGGTCAATCTGTTGTGCCGCCCGATGTTGCCGCAACCGCCCGGAAAATCGTGGCCGGAATTCACGGTTCATTTGATGGACGCATAAATTATACCCCCAATCGGACCATGCCCGGCGGCCCCCTGATCGGCAATGGTGATCTGGGTGTGGTCATGGGCGGGCGATATGCCGATCAGCCGATATTTTACTTTGGGAAAACAGATTTTTACGGCGTGCTGCGCGGCCGCATGATGCCGGTGGCTCATCTGGCGTTGAATATTCCCGCCTTGCGCGGCGGGGAAATGTCCCTGCGGGAAAATATCGGGCCTGCCACCATCACCGGAACCCTGCATTCCACCCATGCCGCATTGGCAATAAAGTCTTGGGTGACCCCCAGGCACAATCTGATGGTGCTGCAAATGCGCAATCTCGGCGGTCAGTCGATGCGAGTTCAATCCACCTTGCTTGATGCATGGAATACGCCGGGCATTCAAGCGATTCGCTTACACGGGAAAGATTTTTCCGCCCTGCGTGTGGCTCCAGATTCGGTGCGGGTGTATCTGGGCAATCGGGTAAAATTGGGGGCGGATTCGCGCGGGCAAAAGCCCGTAAATTCTTCGTTTGCGTTTTCCGGGCGTATCGCGGATGTCACGTTATTCCGCCGTGCGGAAACTGGTGCCAACCTGCCCGCGAAAAACACTATTTTTGCGGCTTGGCACCTTCATGCGCTGCCCCCACATGCAATCCAGCGGGCGTCGGTCATATCATCGCCGCATGGGACAGCCGGGAATTTTACTGGTGCGCAGCGCGGCCTGATCCGTCTGGCTGTGTTGAGAATTCCCCAACGACAATTTACCCTGTCGGCCTGGGTGGATGTCACAAAACCTAATGAGAACAGCTTTATCTTCTCCGCCCTGGCCAATCCGTACTGGCCGCGCCGCTTTCCGTATCATCGCGGGTTAAGCCTGCGACTTAAGAACGGTTGTTTTACAGCCAAATTAAATCGCACGGCCGTTACTTCCCAGGAAAGCCTGCCGATCAACCGATGGATTCATCTTGCCGCCAGTTATAATGGCCACGCGCTGACAATTTATATCGATGGTCGTATCGCCGGGACTACCACCGCCTTCCCCACCGCCGCCGAAGTAATGGGCGCGGATAAGGGATCCATTCATACCGGTGATAGCCAATTGCCATATGGCGGCTGCGGCCCCAAAGGCATTGTCATGCAGCGTATCCTGGGCGCAAGTTCCACGTCAAGGCGGGGAACACTTGCCTTCATTATTCCCGCCGGTGCCACAGTTGATTTGCTGGTGGCAACTGTCGATGATCATCAAACCGCTGATTATCAAGCCGCGGCCACCAAGCTCATGGACTCGGCCGACCTGCAAAACCTGCAAGGGCTTTACGCTCGGCACACGCGCTGGTGGAATAAATTTTGGTCCCGGTCCTTCATTGAAATACCGGATAAGCTTCTTGAAAATCAGTGGTATGGATCGCTTTATGTTCTGGCTTGCTGCAGTGAGCCGGGCGATACGGCACCGGGTTTGTGGGGTAACTTTATTACCTCCCGCATGATGGGCTGGCAGGGGGATTACACCCTGGATTACAACTTTGAAGCGCCGTTCTGGGCGGCATGCCCGACGAATCATGTGGCGCTTGCGGATAATTACGATTCCATTTTGCTCAACTGGATGCCGCGGGGCCGCGCCATTGCAAAGCGGTACGGTCAGCACGGGTTGTACTACTTCACGCAAATGACGCCTGTGCCCGGCTGGAGCGATGATCCATCACATTTTCTGGGGCAAAAATGCGGTGCGGTGTTTGCGGCTGTGGACTGTATTCAGCGCTGGCGGTATACGCGCAGTGCTGTGTATGCCAAAAAAATCTGGCCCTTTCTCACGGGTGTCGCGGATTTCTGGGATCATTATCTGAAACTACAGAAGGGCTTGTATATGGATATCAACGATGCCGCCGATGAGGGCTTTCACCGCAATGACGTGAATCCCGCCGCGGATTTAGCTTTTATTCATCTGTTGTACCAGAACCTTATTCCCATGAGTCGGCAGTTGCATATAGCCGCAGCCCAACGGCGGCACTGGGCCGATATTCTGGCCCATTTAAGTCCGCTGTCCGTGGTATCGCCCTCCGATGTCAATGAAATTTACGTTGCACCGCCTTCGCGCACGCTGACAGATTTGTTGGGTGCGCGGCGCACCGACGGCAAGCTGGTGGTGCGTTTCGCGCAAAAAGGTACAGGCTGGGCCAATCGCAATTATGCATGGCGGTTTGGCCCCCGAAAGCGGGCGGTCATCACCAGTTCCAGTGCGGGGATGGATTCACTTCAGGCCGTATTTCCCGGTTGGCAGATTGGTCTGGAAAGTTCGCCGAAAATGTTGAAGGCCGGCCGAGACACCACCGAACTTATGCGAATCTGGTACGATGCCAATGATTCGTCCAGCTTTTATCCTGCCGCCGCAGCGGTCGGCTACAACCCGGAAAAAATCCTCCGTCATCTGCATATATTCGTGCGGCGCAATGCGTTTCCCAATTTCGCCTATAACATTCACAACGGCGGTATTGAAAATGAGGCCACCGTGCCTGTGACACTGTGCGCCATGTTGATTCAAAGCTATCAGAAAGACATCCATCTTTTTCCGGATTGGCCGAGGAATCGTAATGCC
>JAKATV010000101.1 GCA_021818565.1 Planctomycetota bacterium | reverse complement strand
GCCTTGGCGCTGGTTCTCGGCGCCGGGACGATGGCTCTGGCCCAACACCCTCCGGGGCCGCCACCGCACCATCGCGTTTGGCCTAAGGGCAGTATCATCGGCAGAGTGGTGAACTTGCGAGGAAAACCGGTCCGGGGAGCGATTGTCCGCGTGATGTGCCTCCCGGGGAAAATGGGCGGTATGCACCGTCGCATGGGAAAGCCCATGCCCGGTCGGACTATTTGGCGCCACTTTACCGTCGGAATCACCCGTACCGGTAAGAAAGGCGCCTTTATCATCCGCAACGCTCCGGTTGGCCGCTATCGCGTGATGGCGTTTAAACGCGGTGTCGGCGGGGGGCATCTTCCCCATCCGGTGAGAGTCCGTCCACACAAGGCCACCCATGTTGGCACGATTAAGCTTCGCCACTGGCGTAAGCATCCTAGGCATAAGAAGTAATCCACGTCTTTTTCCAGAAGGGAAAATGGAGAAAGAGGGTATTGATGTGGTATCCGTCAGCCGGGGGTTTGCGAACCCCCGGCTTTTTTCTTTTTACGCAACATGCGGGGATGGGGTTGCTGCCCTTCTCATTTTTCTTGATCCGGCATGACTCCGGTGCGGCGATACACAAATTTGTTCGTGAACGGTTACGCGAAATCAATAGAGAAAAATTTTTCGGGACAACGGGACCCAGGATAATTTTGTTGCTTGTTTTTTTCCGGCTCGCCCATACTACCCGTGAGAGTACCCAAACATGACATCAAATACCGATGTCCCGCGGGGTCAAATTTATATGGAGAACGTCGTTATGTTGGAAGAAATCCCCAATACCAGCAGGCCGGCAAGTCTGCCGGAGTTGATCCGTCCCGATTCGGAACGAATTCTGGGCCGGCGCCGTTTTCTGGGCGGCGCGGCCCTGGCGGGTTTGGTCGCCGCGGCTGCCGGTAGCGGCGCCGCCATCGCCAGACCCGCGGTCGCGGAACCCGCCCCCCATGCTTCCGGCAGTCTTGCCGTCAACGTCTGTGATTTTGGCGCCCTCGGCAATGGTCGAAAGGACAATACCGCCGCGTTCCAAAAAGCGCTGGACCATGTTCATGCGCGGGGCGGCGGCATCGCGGCCGTTCCGGCGGGCCGCTACCTTTTCAAAGGCCACCTCACCCTGCCCGCGCAAACCACGCTCCAGGGCGTGTTCCACGCGCCGCCGGCTTTTGTCCGCAATTCCGGAACCGTTCTCTGGCCTACCGAAGGCCGGGGCAAACCGGACGGCCATCCCTTTCTGACCAGCAATGGCGATAATGTCACCATTCGCGGTCTGGGAATTTATTATCCCGAGCAGGACGTGCAAGCCGCGGCGCCTGCGCCCTACCCGTGGACCATCCAACACGCTACGGGAGACAACCTCGCGGTGTTGGACGTGGCCCTGACCAATCCATACCAGGGGATGCATCTGGTGCTGGCGGGGCGGCATTATATCGCCCGCGTCTATGGCCAGCCGCTGCTTACGGGCATTTATGTCGATCAGTGTTATGACATCGGCCGGATTGAAAATATCCATTTCTGGCCCTTCTGGGCGAATGGAAACTCGCGGCTGTGGAAATGGGTCAATCAACATGGCACGGGCATTCGCATCGCCCGCAGCGACTGGGAATATGTATTCAACACCTTTGTGCTGGGATACAACATCGGCTATCACTTCGCACAGAGTCCGCACGGAGCCTGCAATGGAAATTTCGTCGGTCTCGGCTCGGACGCGAGCGGGCAAGCCGCCGTTCCTGCGGGAACTCGATGCGCTCGGGCAGAACTACGTAGCCGAAGTGCCGGCCAGCTTCCATGTCTGGACCCGGCGGCCAGACGTGCGGTATCGCGATCTCCCGGGACATGGGGGGCGTCCACGCCACCTGCCGCGTTTGAAGTCCCAGAACAACCCGACGGTGGAGGTGCGTCACGTCGCGACCTATTCGCCGCTGTTCCGCCGCGGAGATTGGCAGAACTACCGCGTCAAAGACGGAACCAAGGGCCCGATGGTCTGGAAGGTCAAACGCCTCCAGGTCTGGTTCCAGGATGCCAATGGCCTGCCCGCCGCACCGCATCACCTGCTGGCGGCCATCAACGTCCTGAATTCCGAAGAAGTTAAATACTTCCTGAGCAATGCCCCGGAAGATACGCCGGTGGAAACGCTGCTGCTGGTGGCCTTTTCCCGCTGGAAGATCGAACGCATGTTCGAGGATGGCAAGGGCGAACTGGGGCTGGACCATTTTGAAGTCCGCCGATACCTGTCGATCCAACGCCATCTGATCCTCACGTGCGTGAGTTACCTGTTCCTGGCCGAGTTCCACCAACAACATCGGGAAAAAAAATCCGGAATTGACGCTCTGCCAAATCCGCACCGCCCTGGCCAATCTGACTCCCCTGTGGCGTCGTGGCGGACGTTGTTCGAGAGCTTTGGCCGAGTCGATCCAGAAGCGGTTGCTTCTCACCCAACAACGCGCCGCCAAAGCCCGAACCTGCCACCGCAAGCGAACCCTGCGTCGGTTGCGGGCGATCGGCCTGTTTTTGAAAGACCTACGCATGTGCAATTGGCCTCTTCCGTAGCGTTGTAGTAGTAGTTTCATCCGATCTATAGATTCCGCCGAACCACACCAAGCAGGTGGCCGCCAAGGGCGTCGATAACCGGCACCTCTCCCGTTGGCTCACGATACAATTGGCGTTGTACATCGGCCTGGGTCATTTGCGGAAGCAGGCAGTTCACGGGTGTTACAACATCAGCCGCCGCCCCGGTATCCAGAACACGGGCCAATGGGTGGCAAGCAATCACGGCGGGAAGAAGAATACGACCGACAAAAATGCCCTTTTCATCTATTACATACAGAATTTTCGGAGCATGATTGGAATCAAGAAACCGCTCCATAATCGCCCGGTAATTTGTAGATATTGAAATGATCTCAATATTCTGATGGATGCGAGCTTTGTAGGATATCTGTATGTTTTTGAACGGCATTATTATGGCCGGGCGAATGGTATTTATAGGTCCGGAGTAAAGCGAACGCCGATCCAGCAAGCGTGCCGTTATCGCCGCACCCGCCACTGCGACCAAAATGGGCACGAAAATATCCAGCGTATGATGCGTAAGCTCAAGCAGTAGAACAATTGAGGAAACAGGGGCTTGCGTAGTTGCGGCCAATACCGCGCCGGCACCAATGACGGCATAACTTCCCGGAGTTGCACCCGGCCAGAAAAAAGACCAGAGACGGCCGAAAAATCCACCCAGTACGGCACCGATGGTGATGCTGGGTGTAAAAAGACCGCCCGGCGCTCCGCTACCCAGGCAACCGGATGTTGCCAATGGTTTGAGAAAAATCATGGCCAGTAGCAGGGGCAGGCTGAGTTGATTGGTGAAAGTCAATTGGGTGACATCCTTACCGTTGCCCAATAACTGCGGAAATGGAATCGCAAAACAACCCAGAAGAGTGAACATGAGCACCGGCATCATCAGCGTCCATCCGCGCTGCGGTTTTTTGGCATCCGCCAAAATAATCAAACGCACAAATAATACCGAGACAACACCGGCAAGAGGGCCAAAGGCCAGCGCCCAGACCAGTTGTCCGACGGTAAGAGTGTAATTGGGCACCAGATAGGTGGCATGGTTAGGCAGCGTCAACCAGGAAACTCCGGTGGCCACGAATGAGGCGGTAAGCGCGGGGAGAATCAGCGGCAAAGCCAGAGTTCCAAGCAATACTTCAAGCGCAAACAGGGCACCCCCGAGGGGCACATTATAGACAGCTCCCATACCCGCACCAGCTCCACACGCGACTAAAAATCGTCTTTCCGCTGGTTCCAATTTAGCCCAACCGGAAAGTACGCTGGCAACAGCAGCGCCCACTTGCTTGGGCGCCCCTTCCCGCCCGAGAGAGGCTCCCATGCCAACGATGGTCATAGATAGTGCGGCGTCGATAATAGTGCGAATGAAGGGCAAGCGGCCGGACCTGAACCAGATGGCTTTGGGGGCGTCACTATCCTTTCCCGGCCAATAGTGCTTCAGCAGCCAAATCACAACAGTTGCCAGCAGGCCCGCGACCGCCATAATCCATACATGCCGCCAAGGAGATACAAGTTCAGCCGCATGCTGAAAATCACCCGAACTATAGGAATAAGACCAATGCTGCACCACCGCCAGCAGTGCCATCAGCAGAGACGCCCCCAGTCCGGCACCAATACCGGTGATCACGACCAGCAGCCAGAATCGAGGAGAGAAATTCAGCGCCGTGTAACCTGACGAATCATTGGGCTGTATGAATGGCATTGCTTTCATGGATATTGCTCACATACCGGCGAGGCGACGCATTAGCGGTTTTTTGACGGTATCCAACACGAACATCATGGCGAGGGTGGCGGCCAATAATCCCAGCACCATCATGATGGGTACGGGCACCATCAAAATTCCAAAGACCGCCATTGTGGATACCACCACCACATCTCCGGCGGTGGCCCAGATCAGCAATGTTCCCGGCCGGGATTTCCAGAAGGAGCGGCTTTCACGCACCAGATATACCGTGGCCAATCCGCTGAATACCATGGCCAGAAAGACCAGCGTTTGCGTGGCCGGCAACTTCAGGAAATGCCGGCCGACATAGAACACCGCGAAGCAATATAAGAGCCAGGAGACCGCTATCACGGCGGAGGACCCCATCACGATGCGAATGTTCCAGCGGTCCGGATGCTTTGAAGGCGTAACGCGATCACCGGCCAGGGACATGGTGACAAAATCATTGGCGAACAACAACAGCAAAATCAACCGGGGCGTGGTTACAAGAGAACCGGTGATCAGCAAGCCCAGACTCAGAAACAATGCCACCTGAATGGTCTTGGTGACCTTATTGGTGGTGTACGTAAGCATGCGCCGGTACACCTTGCGGCCAATGTTGACCGAGTCCGTCAGGTGAGAAATTCCCGGTTTGGTAAGCACCAGGCTGGCGGCGGAGCGGGCGACATCGGTGGCATTGGATACGGCGATTCCGACTTCCGCCTGCTTAAGCGCCGGGGCGTCATTGACGCCATCACCGGTCATTCCGGTGATAATATGCCGGCTCTGAAGCTGGCGGACCAGCGCAATTTTGTCCTCCGGAAAAACGCCGGCAAATACATCAGCGTCAAGTTGCCCCTTTTCAATGGCGGAACGATCCGCGGACTTGCTTCCAATACCCAGTTGCGCGGAGATGGCCTGGGCAGTGGTTTGGCCGTCCCCCGTAACCATTCGCACGCGGATGCCCAAAGATTGAAGCTTGGCAATCGTATCGTGCGATTCCGGACGCGGTGGATCGCGCAGGGACAGCAAGCCGATCATTTTCAATTCACCATCAGTCTGTGCGGCCACGCCCATCACGCGGTTGCCCTGCGCCGCCAGAGCGTCCGCCTGTTTCAGGCTATCCCCGGCGTTTTTGCACAAGGCGACCAATGTGGCCGGTGCGCCTTTCATCGCGCGGGCCTTTTTGCCATCCATCTCCAGTTCGGCTTCGGCGCGTTTGGTGGAGGGATCAAAGGGGATTAACTTGGAGCGCTTCCAATGGAATGCCGCAACGGGATTCTCCTGATATTTTTTAAGAATGGCCATATCAATGGGATCCTGGGTGCCGGCATCACACGTCTGCGCGGCAAACGCCAGAACGTCCGGTTCGGCGGCACCATTGAGTCCTTGAACTTTTTCCAGAGCCAGTTCGTTGAGCGTTAGCGTGCCGGTTTTATCACAACAGAGTTCCTGCATGCCCGACAATTCCTGGATGGCTGACAGGCGTGTCACCAGCACATTGTTGTCCGCCATTTCCAGTGAAGCGGTGGCTTGTGCCAGCGTAAAAGTGGCCGGAAGCGCCACTGGCACGGAAGCCACCAATAGGATCAAGGCGAAAGGCAGTATAACGGACCAGGCCATGCCCATGGAAAAGGCGTATATCAAAACGATAACCACCAGTGTGACATCCATCATCAGAAGATATTTGACGATGGAAAAAATAATCTGTTCCATGTGGCCGACGGTTTTGGCTCCGCGCACCAGTTCCGCAGTTTTGCCAAACATGCTTTTGGCACCGGTAGCGGTGACTTCCGCGGCGGCCTCGCCGCGTTTAACCACCGAGCCGGAACGGGCATCGCCCCCCGTAGCAAGCTCAACCGGCGCGGATTCTCCGGTCAACGCCGACTGATCAACTTGTATATCCCCTTGGACGAGCCGGGCATCAGCGGGAACCATGTCGCCCATGCGGAGATAAATACAATCACCGGGCACCAAATCGCGGGCGGGTATTGGCAGCCATTTGCCATCACGCATGACGCGGGCGTTAATTTCCAGTCGGTGACGAAGAATTTCCAAAGCGGCCTGGGCCTTGCCTTCTTCCACGAATCCCAGAACCGCATTGCCGACCAGCAGCAAGGCGATAATGATGGCTTCCATCGGCTTGCCCATGGCAATTTCCAAGGCGAACGTGACTTCGAGCATCCATGGAACAGGCGCCCAGAACTTTAACAGAAACCGGCGAAGGGGATGCGATTTTTGTTCCGGGATGGAATTGGGGCCGAACTTTTTCAGCCGTTCGGCGGCCTCCTGTGCGGAAAGCCCTTTGGCGGCGGCGACTGTGGGAATGGCGGCGAGATTCGGTGTGGAAGTTAAGCTCATAGATAGTATTCCCCGTATTTATAAAACCCGGGCGGACTTATGGGCGGTGTCCCTGGATGGATTTCCATCCAGGGACGGCAGACCTTGCCCGGCGCGATGAGCGACGGCACGGTGGTCGTGGTTTCAATGTGTTCCTTGCCGAGAGACCTTTGTCGGCTTCCGGGGAAATCATTTCACCCTCGCTTCCGGCCACTTCCAGTTTCGAACCTCGGGCAGGTCCTGGCCGTGCTGGTCGATGTAGCGCCTGTGCTCGATGAGTTTGTCCCGCACCATCTGCTTGAGATAGGCCGCTTTTGCGCCCAGGTGCGGCAGGCGATCCACCACATCCTGCACGAGGTGAAAACGGTCCATGTCATTGAGCACGGTCATGTCGAAGGGCGTGGTGATGGTTCCTTTTTCCTTGTATCCGCGGACGTGCAGGTTGTGGTGATTGGTGCGGCGATAGGTCAGCCGGTGTATCAGCCACGGGTAGCCGTGAAAAGCAAAGATGATGGGCTTGTCTTTTGTAAAAAGCGAATCGAAGTCGGCGTCGCTTAGCCCGTGCGGATGCTCGCTGCCGGGTTGGAGCTTCATCAGGTCCACGACGTTGATCACACGGATTTTGATATCGGGCAGTTGCTGCCGCAGAATGGAAACGGCGGCCAGAATCTCCAGTGTGGGCACGTCGCCGGCGCAGCCCAGCACAACATCCGGATCCAGGCCCTTGTCATTGCTGGCCCATGTCCAGATGCCGATACCTTCCTCGCAATGTACGGCGGCGGCTTCTACCGACAACCACTGCGGCGCCGGGTGTTTTCCGGCCACGATCACATTGACATACTGCCGGCTGCGCAGGCAGTGATCCATGACGGAAAGCAGACAGTTGGCGTCCGGCGGCAGGTAAACCCGCACGATCTCGGATTTTTTGTTGACCACGTGATCGAGAAAGCCGGGATCCTGGTGGGTAAAACCGTTGTGGTCCTGGCGCCACACATGCGAGGAGAGCAGATAATTCAGCGAGGAGATGTCCAGCCGCCAAGGCAAGTCCCGCGTGACTTCCAGCCACTTGGCGTGCTGATTGAACATGGAATCGACGATGTGGATGAAGGCTTCGTAGCAGTTGAATACGCCGTGCCGCCCGGTAAGAAGGTATCCTTCCAGCCATCCCTGGCACTGGTGCTCGCTGAGCATGGAATCCAGCACACCGCCCGCCGGCGCGAGAAATTCATCGTTGGCCAGGGTCCGGGCTTCCCATTGGCGATGGGTCACGCCGAACACCGCTCCCAAGCCGTTTGAGAGCGTCTCATCGGGACCGAATACACGGAAATTCCGCGGCTTGTGATTCAGCTTGGCCACATCGCGCAGAAAAGGCCCGAGAACATGCGTATCGCCGATGCCGCCCAGGCCTGGCGCGGGTACGCGCACGGCATAGTCGCGAAAATCCGGCAT
>JAKATV010000200.1 GCA_021818565.1 Planctomycetota bacterium | reverse complement strand
ATGCTTTTGGCATCCTGCTGGGCCTTGGCCAACGCCGGCAACAGCAACGATATCAGCAACGCAATGATGGAAATCACCACCAATAACTCGATGAGTGTAAAACCGCGACGTTTCATGGTTGTCTCCTTATGTTTAGAAACGTGAACGAAAGCCAGGCAATGCCCATGTCCGGCATTGCCTGGCCCAATTTAAACCATCAGACCATCCGGCGGCGTTTGAATAACAGCAATCCCAAGCCGCCGACACTTAACAATCCCAGGGTTAAGGGTTCAGGTACGACTACATTGGCCGCTTGAATGCCAACATTGCCCGAGGGACTCGATACGCCGGTGACACCGCTTATATTGGTGGTATCTGTAAATGTCAGTACGTCCCCGGTGCTGTCGCCGCTAATCGCAAGCGAAAGTACCGCATAACCATGACCTAGTCCGGTTCCATTACCCGTGCTGCCGGGCGTGGGTGGAAACACTACGTCATTGTTCGAGTAGCTTCCATTGCCGGAACTCAGCGTCGCCGAAATGTTTGATGCACTGTCGAACGAGAGCAGGTAAAGATTTAGCGTCTCAGACGGTGCCAACAGCGTGGTCGTCAATGAGTAAGCGTAACTGTTTCCAGTTGACCCATTTCCCCAAGTATAAACAAATTTAGTACTCGGCCCCGATGTGGCACCGGGAAATGTCAGCCAAACGGAACCACTGCTGGACGAGTGTCCGGGCGAATACTGGCCAGTGCTCGCCAGTTGGCTGAAATTCGCCGTATTACCTGAAGAAAATGTGCCCGTGGTTGTTGAACCGTACCCATAGTAAGCCCACGCCGCTGCGTTGGCACTAATGTCAATAGGTGCCGTGCTGCTGCTCGCCGGCGCTGGGTTGAACGTGGCACTGATCATGCTCGCAGAGGCTGTACCGGCCAAGCCGACGCAAGCCGCTACTGCGAAGACCGCTGCCCCCAAACCGGACATACGCTCGTTATTAAACTGTTTAGATGTCATAAATAAACTCCCGTGAAAAACATACATTATTATTTTCTCGCGTCCACCTGACCATACGGTCAATAAATATGAAGTTGAGAATACTAGAATGAATACTGGGTTAGCCCTTCATGCTAACCGGCCATGAAACCATTTCTTCAATACAGTCTCCTTTTTCCAAGAGCAGTGTAATTGGCTGCGAGCCTTGTAACACATCGCCGTAACTTGCGTCCCTGCATACCAATCATGCTTTGTGGCCGGAAACGCATTTGGCAATTCACACTTCCGCATTTCCGCGAAAGGTATTAAAGGCCAGCCCGGACACCCTTTTCATGCGTTACCCGGCAACACGTCGTAATGCTCCAACAATTTTTAACGGGACAACCAACGATTTGTGGTTGCCATCTCACTTCTGATTCAAGTATAGTTGCCGGTAACAAAATTGGTAGGCCATTTTTTATAAAAAAACTTCTGTTTTTTACCATCTGCGCGTTGTATGCCTCGGTATCAACCTAACACAAAACCCTCTACAATATTAACGAGTTCTTAATTTTACCGCTTGAATAAAATCAGCTCTTATTGACAGTCCGGTTTGTATGTTTTCGAGGCGTCCCCGGGGTCAGATGTACCGACAATTCAATGACAGTCCGGGATGGATGCTGTGCTGTGGCCTGGGTTCGAAATCAGGCCGTGGCTCGGCGTAAGGGAACATTGTTTTTTGCAATTGCTGGAACTATAGTGCTTGGACACAAGAATTTGTACGGCCACTATTTGTAAAAACTTCCGCCTTGTATCATCCTGACAGTGCGATGTGCGGCGCGGTAAAATAGGGAAGGTCACGGAAATGTTTCTGTTGAAGGACATATCATGCGAAAAGATAAGCGGGTGTTGTTTCTCGGTAATCTGATGATCGCGTACAACCGGGATGTGTTGCGCGGGGTAGCAAAATGCGCGGCCACCCGGCCGGAGATTCGTGTCTTTTTTCCGGACAGCTTTGAATCGGCCGATATACCGCGGCTTCTTCAAGGAGACGTGCATGGCGTGATTGCGGCGGGTTGCCCGCCGGCATGGCGGCTGCCCGAGACCATTGCCAAACGTCGATTGCCCGCAGTCGACATTTCGGCGGAACTTAAGCCATCAAGTGTTCCACGCGTTGTGACCAATGATGCCATGGTGGGACGAATGGCAGCGAATTATTTCATTGATCGCGGCTTTAAGCGACTGGTTTACTACGGATTGTCACAACATTATTCCTCGGACGTGCGTCAGGAAGGTTTTTGCCAACAAGCCAGTAAGCACGGCATTATCGCGCGGTGTTTCCAGAAAGAAAATGCGGAGGCCGAAGATCGCGCTGGAATATTTCCCAGCACCGCCGCCCGATGGCTGAAGGACTTGCCAAAGCCGACCGCTATTTTCGCGGCGGACGATCATCTTGGAGCATATCTGGTAGAGGCCTGTCAGCATTTAAAAATCCGAATACCGGAAGATGTGGCCTTATTGGGTGTTGACAATGATGACCTCTACGGCCAACTTCGCACACCACATTTATCCAGCATTCTGCAAAATACGCAGGAAATCGGGTTGCGGGCCATGGAGTTACTTTATCGTGTGATGCGTGGCCGGAAAGTCAGATCTTCCACGATACTCATTGAACCGGTTCGCGTCATTACACGACTATCTTCAGATATTTTTGGCGTGGAAGATGAAGTGGTACGTGAAGCCCTGGGACTGATTCAACAGCGATTACGAAACGGGCTGTCTGTGAAGTGGCTGGCCGACCAATTGGCGATTTCCCGCCCCACGTTGGATCGGCGCTTTTTGGCGGCGCTGAATCGGACTCCGACCATGGAAATACAGCGCACTCAGATGGAAACCGCGCGGCAACTTATTCTGGATTCCGATATGCCCATTGCCCAGGTTGCCGAAGCCTCCGGCTATTCATCGCCCCGCCAATTCAGCACATCCTTTCACAGATATTTTAAGCAGACGCCACGCGACATGCGCAAGACCCACCGCTATGCCGCCCCCCATTCGCCCGATTCGCGAACGGAGCCATCTTTCCTCCCCAACCAAAAAGGATATACGACAAGGTACTGGGACATTCATCGTCATTGATATTGAGGATTCGGACAGGTATGGTTTGAGTTGATCTTTCGAGCGGCATAGGCCGTATGGGCCGGGCCTATTTCGACGCGCATTCGGGATGAGGTTGTCAGAAAACAGCGGGTAATCGACGCAATATAGTGCGTGAGATAGCGCGGAAAGGTAAAAATGTTTTGAATTAACTATCGGCCCGCAGGCCACGTTGGCCGTCAGGCGGACTGGTTCAACACCGCGTCCTGCCGTTCCCGGAAACAGGACGCGGTCTGCCGAACCATGGCATCCAGCGCCACCGGATCGAGCCGGCCGAACATTGCGGGATACGGATTTCCACCTGGTCCCAGCGGCTCGGGCGTCACAAAACGCCCTTGGCCATTATGACCAATGAGATATAGCGCCATGATAATAGTATCCAGATCCAGTGAACCCTCGCCCAGCGCACAGCGGTTACTGTCGGCCATGTGCAGATTCAGCAGTTGCTCGCCGGCCTCCATAATCGCTTCGCCGATATGCGACTCTTCGGATTGCATGTGGTAAACGTCGCCGTTGATATTGGCTATAGCCGGATGATTCACTGCTTTGAGATACCTCCGCGCGTCTGAGATCGTATGGACCAGGCTGACTTCGGCGCTGCGGATAGGCTCTATGGCCGCCTTGATTTTGCAGGTCAAAAACAGATCGGCTACAAGACCCAGTGTTTCAATACTGCGTTCAAACTCGCTGCCGTCATAGGCGGTCGGCCGGCCCACGGCACCGGGCACCACCAGAATGTACTGGCCGCCGATTTCGGCGGCGAAGTGGATTTCCCGTTTCAGATAGTCCACCGCCGCCTGTCGGTGTACGCCGCGGTTACTGGAAAGATCATTATCCGTTGAAAACATGCCGCAAATTCCCGCCACGGTAAGGCCATGGTCCGAAAGAATCCGCCGGGCCGTGGCCGGTTTGTAGCCCAGGTCGGGGCCATAATGATTGCCATGCAGTTCGATGAACTTAATGGCGTTTTTTTCCAGGCGAGCCGCGGACACCTCCAGCGGCTCAATACCAAAGCCCCAATTACTCCAGGATAAATTGAAGCTGTTTTTCAGTTTGTCGGGCCGGCGTGATTTCAATTCCAAAAACTCCGTGCGGATCGCTTCGGTTTTCGTCTGACCGTTCTGCTTTTTCATATCTACTCCATTTCAGATACTGGCATATATTTTGATGTTTCTCCAGCCGATCTGGTACGAAGTTATTTCCTCATACGACGAGTGTTTTGGGCATATCGGGGTGGTTGGGGCCGAAATGCTTCAAAATCACCATGGGCTGGAAACGGCTGTGATTGGCGATGGCAATTCCTTCCCGGGCAGCCGATTCACTGACAAAAAATTCGTCGTTACCGGCCTGACCGAAGCGCAGCATGACCGACGCCTCCGCCTCGTAAACGCCAAACCGTCCGTGTCCCTGAATCATGATGCAGCCGTAGGCGGCGGCATCTTTAACCGTGACGGTCTGGCCCGGAAAAATGGTTAATTCCTTGGCGGCGATGTAGTCGTTTGCGTAGACCACCCATTTTTCCCGGTGCCCCGCATCAGAATGCGGGCATATAACGCCCGGACGAAAATAATGCTTCCGGTAATGCGGATCGACATTTTTTTCCCAGTCCATAAGGCCAAGCACATAATCGATATCGTGCTTTTTACCCGCCGGACAATTCTCGACCAGAAAGTCATAGGGATAGACTTCATCGGATGTAATATTTTCGTAAACCGAATTTACGTCGCTGTTCCATTGCGGCTCGTAGGTAAGACAAGAGCCTGGAGCATGAACCACGCCCGGCGGCGTGTACCATCCCGTGCCCAGTTCAATGCGGTACGCCCGCGACAGTTCAGTGATGCGATTATCGCCGGACTCGTAAAGCATGAGCCGTTCCCGCACCATTTCTCTGGTGACATCAGGATCAAAACCAAAATAAGTCACGGGAAAATCACCGGGATGATTGTTCATTTCCGGCGGAAAATAATAGGCTTCAGGTTTCCCGAGCCGCCCGACGACCGCGGCCGCGTCAAAGCCCAGGTGCAGATGCAGAAACAGGGGTGCCTGAAAATCGAAGAATTTTGAGTACATAGGCCAGGTGCCGTAGGTCTTCATCAGATACGGCCCGACAAGTTGCTCTCCTAGCACCTCCACAGCGTCTTTGAGAAGAAACTTCGCGGCCAGGCCACCTTGCGCCGGCAGCACATAACTCATGCCCTCATCAGGGGGTGCCTGAGCGCCGTTCATCGCGGGAATCACAGACGAAAACCAGCGTTCCTTAATCGCCCCCCGCGCCGTGCCCAGCGCATAATAGTCATCGGGATGCAGCCGCAAACGATGGCCTGCCCGACTGAATCGCCGCGGCACAAAGGTTGGAATCAACTGCAATACGCCTTGACCCCGGTTAAATGTCTCACGAATCTCGCCGGTCCGGCCCCGGGCCGTCGGCCGTGTGTGCGAATGGGGATCAGCAACTCGAGGAATGGTACTCATAACATCACTTCCTTCTGGTTAGCGCGCTACATCAATGAGGCTTCATAAACCGGGCCACATTTTTTTTTGTTACAAGTTGAAAGGGTATATACAGCAGGTGCTTGACCTTGTGCCCCTGCGCCAGTTGCACAGCCAACTTCACGGCCTGCGAACCCTGACCATGGGCATCCTGATAAATCGTCGCAACCATCGTTCCGTTCTCCACGGCCTTGAGTGCATCAGGAATGGCGTCGATGCCCATGACGGCGATCTGTTTCTGTTTGTGCGCCGCGGCGATCGCCTCGCAGGCTCCCAGTGCCATTTCATCATTTTCCGCGATGACTGCGTTAATAGGGCGGCCGGCGGCGAGAAAATTTTCCATTACCGACAGCCCCTGCGAGCGTTCCCAGTTGGCCGTGTGTTCCGCGATAATATGAGCTTGGGGAAACGTCGCGAGTTCCTGCTTGATTCCCTGCGTCCGCTGCACTTCCGCCGAGGAGCCGTAGGGCCCCTGCAGTATGACGATATTCCCCCGGCCGTGAAGCACTTTCATGATTTCCTTCGCCTCCATGCGCCCGGCTTTAATGTCCGGAGATCCGACGTAGGCGTCGACTTTATTGAGATTCGCCACCAGCGTATTAACCTCAACAATGGGAATATGATCTTTTATGGCGATATCAACGGCCGGGGCGGACCCCTGTTCATCGACGGCGTTGAGGATAATGGCGTTAACTCCCTCGGCCGCGAAATCCTCAACATCGGATATCTGGCTGGAGGAATGCCCTCGGGCGTCGAGCTCCACGAGTTTGACATGCAGTTTTTTCGCTTCCGCGCGAATTGCGTGCTGGAGATTGATGATATATTCATTCTGCAGGTTCTGGTAGGATACGCCGATGACAATCTGATGCGGACTTGCGGCGTTGCGCTGGCAGCCGGCCACCCCCAGCAGCAGTACCGCCGTAGAAACCAGACCCCACGCTAAAGATCGCCCTAAGAATGATTTCATCATCACTATCCTTTTGTAAGTCCGCACAAAAAAGCCACACCAATCAAGCGGCGGATTTCCGATCAAGCAGAACCGCCAGGAGAATGATCGCCCCTTTGGCGACCAGTTGCCAGTAGGACGATACATTGAGCATGTCCAAGCCGTTGTTCATCACACCGATGATCAGCACACCCACCACCGTACCGGCGATGGATCCGATGCCGCCGAACAAACTCGTGCCGCCGATCACCACCGCCGCGATGGCGTCCAGTTCATAACCTGCACCCCCGGCCGGCGAAGCGGACATCACCCTGGAAGACAGAATAATTCCCGCCAAACCTGAGAGCGCCCCGGTGATGGCGTATACGGCGATGAGAATCCGATGGGTATTGATGCCGGAGACCCGGGCGGCCATTTCATTGCCGCCGACGGCGAAAACATAACGGCCAAAACGAGTAAAATGTAAAAGAAACGCCCCTGCCGCAATCGTCAGAGCGAAAAGGACCACAGGCAGCGGAATGCCCAGCATGCTTCCTCCACCGATAAAATCGTAAGAGCCGGTCAGATTGATCACCGGGCGCCCACTGGTGTACACCAGCGCCAAGCCCCGCGCCGCGGTCATCATGGCCAATGTGACAATGAAAGGGGCCAATCCCTTCTTCGCGATCAGCAGACCATTGACCAGGCCGACCGCCAGCCCCACGCCGATGCCCATAAGGATCGCCACGATCAGAGGATATCCGCCGGGGTGTGCAAATGACGCCGCAACGACCGCGGACAGCGCCACGATCGATCCGACCGACAGATCAATTCCGGCGGTGATAATCACCAGCGTCATACCAACGGCGATAATGCCGTTCACGGACGTCTGCAGAAGAATATTGACGATGTTTACGGGCGTGAGGAAATGCGGCGACGCCACAGACATCCCCGCGACCAGCAGCACAAAGGCACCGTAGATTCCGTACTTGAACAATAGCCGGAGGGTTCGCTTCCATCGGCCGGCCTCCCGCGGCTCGGGTCCGGCCATGCTGTGTTCGGCGGGCGGGATCGGAGGCGGCGGATTAGGAACGGGGCTGAGAACTTCCGCGTTCGCAGCAGGCTTGTTTTCCGCAGTATCAAAAGTCATGATTCCCTCCTTTGGCCAATGGCGGCACGGATGATTTCCTCCTGATCGAATGAACCGCGATTAAACTCGGCGGTTATTCTACCCTGGCACAATATGATCATGCGATCGCAAAGCCCCAAAAGCTCAGGCATTTCGGAAGACACCAGAATAACGGTCCGGCCCTGTCGGGCCAGAGTGCGGATAATATGATAAAAATCGGCCTTGGCACCGATGTCGATGCCACGTGTGGGTTCATCCAGAATGACAATTTGGGGATCGGTCAGCAGCCATTTGGCCAGCACGATTTTCTGCTGATTCCCACCACTAAGCGTGCTGACGATCTGGTTCTGATCGCGGGCTTTTACCGCCAGTGACCGAAGCTGGGCGTCAACCGCGCGGCTTTCCTCTCCGAGGCGCAACACATGCCG
>JAKATV010000158.1 GCA_021818565.1 Planctomycetota bacterium | reverse complement strand
CCGCTGCTGCTGTTGGTCGCCGGAAGTGGTAATAAAAACCAGCTCGATTGGCGTCGATACCCCGACAGGGAGTCTGGTTTCAAGCATTTGTTTAACCATACCCGCCTGGGTACGTGCCAGCAGGCTCGATCGGGTGCCAATGCGAATGGTTCGATTCTGTTCTATCATCCCTCTGATGCTAATAGGCAAGGCCCGCCAACGCCAGCGTTCTGACGGTTTATCGGAAAGCGGCGTAATGGACGAACCGGGGCACTCTGCGGTACACTGGCTCAAAGCGCCGGCCCGAATGGCTGAATATTGCCGGCCGGATTCGGAATTTATCATGTTATTGACTCTACTGCGAGCCAAGATTCACGGCGCAATAATTACTCAGGCCAATCGTAATTACGTTGGAAGTATCACCATTGATCTGGATTTGCTTAAGCTGTGCGGATTATTACCCAATGAGCGCGTGCTGGTGGCGGATATCCACAATGGTGTGCGTTTTGAAACGTATATTCTCGCCGGGAAAAAAGGCTCCGGTGTTATTGGCATTAACGGTGCCGCAGCGCATCTGGTGAAGCCTGGAGAAAAAATAATCATCATGGCTTTTGCGGAGATGACGCCGGAGGAAGCCACCGATCACATGGCACGTGTTCTGGTTTTAGATTCGTCCAATAAACCGGTTAAGAACATGACCATTGCGAGCCGATTGGACGCATGACACGGTAAGAGGCTTTACCGTGGTGCCGGCCGGTCTATCTTGGCCGGCATCGGGTGACTGCCGCTAAATATGGAGATGCTGAATGCTCAAATGCTTGAGACGATTCGTAAGGAATGCACTTAGTTGTCGTGCCCTATGGGGGGCCGTCGTGGCATTCTGGATACTTCCACAGCTTGGTGGTTGCGCTTCGGTGCCGGCATGGATGGTTAATGACAAGCCATCCTGGCGGACGCAATATGCCTTGGCGCATGTGGCACCCGCGGTGGTACGAATCAACGTGGTCATGCGGGATTTTCAAAACGGCATTCCGGAAAATTTCCGGGCCATCGGCAGCGGCGTTATTATTGACAAACAGGGACGGGTGCTGACCAATTTTCACGTGGCCGGGCGAGCGCGGCGCATTGAGATTATTCTGCCCGACCAGGAACGGGTGCGGGCCACTCTGATCGGGTCGGATCACTGGACCGACCTGGCGCTGGTGCAAATGGATATGGCGCAGATACACGCCAGGCACTTGCATTTCAAATGGGCCACGCTGGGCAATTCCAGCCGCGTGCAATTAGGCCAGCCCGTGATGGCTATCGGTACGCCGTACGGCCTTTCGCGCACCGTGACCAGCGGTATTATCTCCGATACCGACAGATTTTTTAACGCTACAACCATTGATGGCTATGAGACCGGCTGGTTTAATAACTGGCTCCAGACCGATGCGGCCATTAATCCGGGCAATTCCGGCGGCCCGCTTATTAACCTGCGCGGGCATGTTATCGGCATTAATACACGCGGTGATCCCACGGCCAACAATCTCGGATTTGCCATTCCGATTAATGTGGCACGCCGCGTGATTCCATCCCTGCTGAAATATCGGAAGGTTGCCCGCAGCTATGTGGGGCTGGAACTGGAACCCATGCTGGGGCTGAGCCGCTTTTATCATTTGCCGCCGCAAACCGGTGTGCTGATCCGTTCGGTGGACTACGATTCGCCGGCGTCTCTTGGCGGTGTGCATGCGTTGGATGTCTTGTTATCCGTCAACGGCCATCCGACGAATTGCCGCTTTCCGGAGCAGATTTCCGCGGTGCGGCGGTATATTTCCGATCAGCCGATCGGTTCCAAAGTCATATTGCGGGTGGAGCGTATGAGCGATGGTTCCAAGATACAGCGGAAAACACTGTATGTTTTCACGCAACGTCTGGAAAGTGTGGTTGCTCCACGGCATCAAATTAAGCCATGGGGAATTGTGGTACGCAACCTTACCGATGCGTATCTGCGGCAACAGCAGATGAAAATGATTCGCGGGGTATTGGTTACCAGCGTGCAAAGCGGATCGATTGCCGATGCCGCCGGCATGGAAGATGGCGACATCATCCGCCAGGTGGGTAACCGACGTATCGTCGATAGTGTGCAACTCAAAGTTCTGGCGGACCGCATGGCTAAAACCAAAAAGCCGTATGCCGTTGTGGTAAAACGGGGACGTTCGGAACGCACATTGGTTTTCAGCCCCGGGAGCGGAAGTTAAAGCTCACGGGATAGGCTTTAAAAAATGTCACCCATATAGTTTTAGATCAGGAAACATAACCATGAATTATCGTTCAACATTGCATCGTATACCGGCCCTGATGTGCGTTTCAGCGGCCATTCTGGCAACCTGTCTGACAGCTGCCGCGGAACCTAACGTGGCGAAACTGGTTCCCGGAATCGCCCGCAGCATTGTGGTGGTACAATACACCGCTGAGAATGAATTTCATAAAACCAACAAGGTCAGCGGTCAGGGCATTGTGCTCAATAAAAAGGGCGTGGTGCTGGTATCCTCAGATCTTATCCCGCAGGATATTCCGTTGGGTTACATCCATCATTTGAAAATTCGCATTGCACAAGGCGACATGCCCAAATTTTCTGCTCAATATCTTGGGCGCACGGTGGATGGCTTGTTCTGTTATGTCCGGGCGCTTAAGCCTCTGCCGGCAACGCCGTTGCGGTTTTCCGCTACCGGCAAGCCTTATCTTGCGGAACGTGTTTTTTCCGTTGGACGCCTGGGGAAGGATCAGGCGTACGGAGCTTTTGTGGGCGTTAACCGCATCAAGGCGATGATTCCCCTGGTTCATACGCTCATTGCGACGGATTCATTTGGTCTTACAGATGCCAACAGTCCGGTATTTGATTACCGCACGGGCAAATTTATCGGCTTGACGGTGCCCAATCCGGGGGACGGCATGATCCTGACGCTGCTGGGGCGATCCGTTCCAGTTACGCTGCGGGATAATCAGCAGGTTGGTATGTTTATCGGGTATAACTCCTTTAAGCAGGATTTAACGGATATTCCAACCAAGCGCTTCGTGGCGAAAATTCCCTGGTTTGGCACCTTGGACAGCAGCGGGCTGCGATCGGCCGTGCGAAAGCTGTACAACATTAAGCAACGGTCAGGATTAATGGTGGGGCAGGTGATTCCCGGCATGCCCGCCGCTAAAGGCGGCTTGAAGTCGCGCGATATTATTCTCACCGTGGATGGGAAGCCGTTTGCGCATACGCCGGTGGCGGCGTTGATGGTGGAACGTTTTGAGCACCGGATGCAGCAATTAAAACCCGGGCAGGTTATTAAACTGGGTATTCTGCGCAATGGAAAACCGAAAACCATTACCATTACCGTGGGACAGGCTCCCACGCCGCCTAGCCGCCTGCCGCGCTACTATGATCGCAAAATTGGCTTAGTGGTGCACAATCTGGCGTTTATAGATGCCTATTCCCGTAAACTTCCCTTGACCCAAAAGGGAGTTTACGTGGTGCTGGTGCGTAATGGCAAACCCGCATCTCTGGGAACCACACCCGTACAGCCCGGTTACATTATTACGCGCGTGGACGACCATCGCGTTGATAATATTGTGGCATTCAAAAAACTGGTCACGAAAGCCCAGACAACTCCCGGCAAGCCGGAAATTGTTTTTGAGGTTATCAAGGGTGATGGGCGCACGGCCGCATGTCACGTGAGTTTGAATTGATGACGCTTCGCGGCTGGGGAACACTTTTGCCTCTCAGGAGGCTTTGCGAAATGGCGCAGTTGGTACTCTGGGCAGGTTCCCCAAGCACCGTGGGTCGTTTAAGGAACGGTTGATGCCGTACAAAGCTCCAGTTTTGCAGTTTCGGTTTCGCCAGCGGATGGGGCGGCTCATGCAGCAGACGCGCAGGCGGATGCGGCTGGATCATTGGTTTCCTCATTTGCCGGTGGCTGCCGCCGCGGGAATTCTTGGCTTATTGAACCTGCTGGACGGCATGTCACGGTTATCCAAAGCATTTCCACTTCTCAAGCAGCTAAAGCCTGTGTTACATATCGGTCAGATTGCGATGGTTCCGGGACTGGGCGGGTTACCCGAAGCTCTGGCCGGCGCTGTGCTGCTGGCGATGTCGTTTGGATTGGCATTTCGCTCGCGTCTGGCGTGGGTTATAGCGCTGATTATTTCGGCGGCAACCTTGGCCCTGATTCTGCATCAGGCAAACTTCCGATGGGGGGCCTTGGCGCTGCTCAATGGTGCTGTGCTGGTGGCGCTGATCCTGTTTTATCGCCAGTTTTCAAAATCAAGTCTGGCCGCGGGAACCATGTTCAGTCTGATGAGCGTGATACTGCTTCTGGGCTACAGCGTTTTTGGTTCATTTGTCCTCGGACAGGGCTTCACGCCGCCAATAAAAAATTTAACACAGGCGCTTTATTTTTCAGTGGTCACGCTTTCGACGGTCGGCTATGGTGATATTGTACCCAAGACCAGTGACGCGCGGTTTTTTGTCATTTCTCTTATTATTTTAGGTATAACGGTTTTTGCCACGTCCATTTCCGCGGTGATTGTGCCGCTGGTCAATGGACGCATGCAGCGCCTGTTGACTGGAGAAAAACGGCGTATGAAACAAGATCATTATATTGTTATTGGTGATAATTCATTATCGCACAATACGTATAGAGAACTGAGAAATCGCCATTTGCCAGTGGTCGTCATTGTGCCAAAAGAGCCTGATACGCTCTGGATGGATGCCGGCGATATGCTCATTGGCGACGCATCGGACATAGAAATACTGCGCAAAGCGGGTGGCGAAAAGGCGCTGGCAATTCTGGCCTTGCGGGCTGATGACAGTGAAAACGCTTTTATCGTCATGGCGGCCAAGGAATTGGCGGGTAACGCCCGGACTGTGGCCGCGGTAAAGAACAGTAAAAATCTGCCGCGCATTCAACGCGTGGGGCCCGATCTGATTATTGCTCCGGATATTCTGGGCGGGGAATTGCTGGCTATGGCCATCAGCGGAGAAGAATTAAGCGGTGAAAATATTTTGAAAAACCTCTTTATTTCAAAACCCAGCGACGCACCGGTTGTGAAAGAAAAGAAATAAGGCAAAAATAGAGCCGTTGTGGTAACGACCGCTTTTTGTCTGAGAAAAGAAAGGACAGGGTATCCAAATGCCGAGAACAGCGCGGGCCGCCATGGGCGGAATTATTTATCATGTTTCCAATCGCGGAAGAACCGGCAAGACGCTATTTCGCTCCTCGGATGATTTTCAGGCATTTGTGGAATTACTTATTGAAGCAACCTCCCACGCCTCGGTGGAAGTTTTCGGCTTTTGCCTGATGCCAAACTATTGGCACATGATTCTGCGGCCCCGCGGAAAAAATGATTTATCCAAATATATGTCATGGGTGGCCAATACGCATGTCAAGCGGTATCGGGCTTGCTATCCGCGTTCCAAGGGGAAAGTGTATCAAGGGCGCTATGAAAGCATGCCGGTGCAAAAAGGGGATGATTTTGTCAATCTCGTTGGATATATCGAAGCTATCCCATTACGCGCGCGGCTCGTCGAAAGTGCCCAGGATTGGGCTTTTTCAAGTCTGGGGTGCGAGAAAAAGCTTGGCCGGCAACTGCTAAGCGACTGGCCGGTGGAGCGCCCGGATCGGTGGAAAAAACGCGTCAATAAGCCGCTGGACAAATCCGTGCGCGGGCGGTTGGAAGTATGTTTGCAACGTTCGCGGCCTTTAGGGGACGATCATTGGAGTGCCAAGATCGCGAAGAAAACGCACACCGAGTATAAGCTGCGGCCCATCGGTCGACCGGCAAAAAAACGTGCTGGATAGTTGAATGCCGGAAGAAGTCACAAAGAAAAAAATAGCCAAACGCTGGTGGAGTTGGGAAGATGCGCTGCTGATTGTTCTCCTGGCCGGCGCGCTGTACCTGCCGGGATTGGCGCGAATTCCGCTTTTTGACCGTGATGAGCCGCGATTCGCCTCCGCGGCCCGGGAAATGCTGGTCAGTGGAAATTTTGTGGTACCCCGCTTTGACGGTGTACTGCGGCCGGATAAGCCACCGGTGATTTATTGGCTTATGGACCTCAGTTATAAACTCTTTGGCATCAGTGGGATGGCGGCGCGCCTGCCGAGTGTCTTATTCGGCACGCTGACCTTGCTGGTGGTTTACTGGATCGCCGGGCGACGCTTTGGCAGAGCAACCGGGTTGCTGGCGGCGCTGATGCTGTCCGTGGCGGCGCTCTATTTCGCTGAAACCCGTCTGGCGACAGCGGACTCTGTGATGATTTTCTTTACGACTGTTTGCATGGCCTGTGTGTGGGATGCGTGGGATGCCCAGCCGTCAGTGGATGGGGTGCCCAAATTGCGACCCCGTGTGGATCAGCTTATGGAATCCGCCGGCGGCGAAATCCTTAATGAATCCTATGCGCCAGTCCAGAGGCACGTTTCCATGGGTGTGGTGCTGGCTTTCTGGTTCGCCATGGCGGCGGGCATCATGACTAAGGGCGTGACGCCAATTTTTGTTCTCTCCACAATGCTGGCGCTTTCCCTGACTACCGGGCGTGCGGAAACCGTATGGCGGGATTGGTGGCAAAGTCCTGGATTGGGACGGATCATACATTTTCCGGAATTGGTTTATGGTTTGATTCGTAAGGGCAATTGGAGCTGGTGGCGGCGCTTGCGGCCGCTGCTTGGTTTGGGCATTTTACTGCTGCTGGTGCTCCCCTGGTTTATTGCCGCATGGAATGCCACGCACGGCAAACTTATTGAAGAAATGATTTCCCAGAATCTTATCAAACGCACCTCCAGTGGTTTGCAAGGTCACGGTGAGCCGCCCGGGTTTTACGCCCTGGTTATCTGGGCCATTTTCTGGCCGTGGAGTATTTTACTGGTTCCTGCGGCCTATCATGCCATTCGTCGGGTACGCGGCAAGTTGGTGATGTCCTTAGATCCTTCGCCGTATCAATTTCTTCTCGCGTGGGTAATTCCTTCGTGGCTGATTTTTGAGTGTATTGTCACCAAAATGGTGGAATATGTGCTGCCGTTATTTATCCCGCTGGCGATCCTGTGCGCCGATACTTTGGTGCAAAGTTGGCACCGCATGACCGATGTCCTGGCCCCCAAGTGGTTTGCCGGCGCACGGTGGGTTTGGATGGCGATATGGATGGGAATGGGAGTTGGCGCGGTGGTGGCGGGATGGATGCTTTTTGCGCCGCATCATCCCAATGAGTTTTATCATTTGATTCCTCTGGCGGCCGCATTGATTGCCACGGGTGCCGCGGGGGCAATTTCATGGAACCGCCCGGCCTGGCCGTATGTCACTGTATTGTGCTTTGGGCTTACCTTAATGATTGCCGATGTTTCAACCCTGCCTAGCATCAAAGCGCTGCAGATAAGCCGGGAAGCCGGCCAGCAACTGCGGCGATTGCGGGCGGAGGGCTTTGAATTGGGGGCGGTGGGATATACCGAACCGAGCCTGGTTTTTTATGCGCGGGGCCACATTGACTTATTTCCCAGTCCGCAGGCGGTGCTGCAAAAAGTGCCATTTAATACGATAGGCTCGGTAAGCCGAGTGATTCACCAGCGATACTGCATTGTGGCCGACCGCCGTGACATGAATTACTTTAAGCAGCATCACGTTCACTATTATGTGTGGGATTGGTTTACTGGCTTAAAGATGGCAAAAGGACGGCCCGTGCGCATTACCCTTCTGACGAACGTGAACCCCTGGCCCAAAACCCGGGCCGCAAGCAGGCCGGCAAACAGCCGGTAGCCATTGGCAATTTCCCGCCTACAATAAAAAGTGTGATCCGCAGGTAAAAGACGCTGTTGCCTGTGCCGGATAAAATTGTGAAAAGCCGGAGCGTTTAATTTCAGGAGGTATCATGATGGATAAAACCAGTACCGCGACACCGCCCAATGTTCCCCCGCATAATCGTTTAGGAATTAATTACCGTGTCGTACCGCCGAGAAAAATTCCCGGATTAATCATTGACGCCCATACCCATACGCGCGAGCCGGCTCTGACGCGGGAATTTCTTCGCGCCGCCGATGCCTACGGTATCGGAAAAATCTGGACCATGGCCCCATTAGAAGATGTGGAGGCTCTACGCGA
>JAKATV010000426.1 GCA_021818565.1 Planctomycetota bacterium | reverse complement strand
ATACAGTTGTAAGTATCTTTGATACCACTTCACTTCGTCTTTAGTCAACCCAAGGGCATCCGCTGTTAGCCCCAGATCAAAGTATAGATGTTCCATCTGTGGATCGGCATGATTGGCGGCCAACTGGTGCTGGACAACTAGAAAATATGCATACCGGCGGGGATCGGCGCCTCCCGTCATAAAACCCGGGATATACTGAATGCTCATCGCTGCTTGGCAAATCCAACTGGTATTCTTATACTCTGCAATAATTGGCGCCACGTCCTTGAGAAATCCCTGAAAACCACTTACGCCGGTTAGATCGACAAAATATTGTTCCGTTGCCCGGGCGTAGAACACGTCCGCTTTTCCGTTGGGCTGGGTTTGGGCGAGTTTTCTATATAGCGGTACGGCCTGATGAAGAAAATGGATCGCCTCGTGCCGCCGGTGCGCCCTCCAGCACAACTTCCCCGCATATTCCGATTCCTGAGCGACCACTACGTTAGCGAGCAACCGTCTCTCATGCGTAAGCTTGTCCATTGCCGTCCGTAGATGGTTGTTACTCCGAACTAATTTAAGAGATGGGCCAATTAAAGGCCGAGCCTCCTTCCAATCCCGTATACCCAACTCCGTGACATCCCCGTCAACATGCAGACACAATGTGATGTAAACGGCATAAGGTGAAATAAAGTGCGCCCTTGATCGACGGATCGAAGCCCAGCCCGCCCGGCGGAGCTCATCGGCGACGCCCGGCATTTGCTCCAGGATCCTCGCCAAAATCTTTGCGGCAACGGCGTATTTATTCGCCATCATCAGCCGCTGAAAGTGGGATTCGGCCTGGACTAGGGATCGGCATCGGTGTATAATCGCCTTCCGCCAGTTCAAATTCACCGCCGCGGCCTTTTCAATTGCCTTCACTTGTTGCCGTGGCGTGCCACCGACATGAATACTTCGGCCCGTGGACTCGTCCAGTACCCTCGCGCCAACCGGAAAATGTACGACATAGGTGTCGGCGTTCACCTCGGGATTGTTTAACCGCACCTTGGTGACGTGGAGGAAAAATTCAGATCTGAGGTGTCCGTCGGGTGTGTAGGTGCTTGCTGTCACGGACCTTGGGAACCACACTCCATCAGTGGGTTCCCAGAAGCTCCGAACACGGAAGACAGCAAACGGCTTCTTGCTCAGCGTTCCCCGGTTTATGTCGCTATGGATGGAGGCCATCGGTGGAGAGCGGAGATACAGCGCCCCAGCGATGATCGAATAGCCGCGCTCCGGCGCCAGCACCAATACTATCCTCAAAGCCTCATTGGTGATCGTAAGGACGACCTTCGCCCTGCCGCCCGTAGCGTGTTTCGCTGCGGCTGTTACGCTAAATCCCTTCGGCGGGGCTGCAATAATTTGCGACAGGCGCTCGTATTCGGAAATTTGCGCGGGATATCCGAAGATCGAATACGTCCATCCGGAAAGATTCCGGAACACTCTACCAGCCTTGGGTTTCCACCCGGAAACGCGCCCGACAAGAACCTTGAATGGTTTATTTACCGGTCCATCCAGCGTTTTGAGGTATGTGACGACCCGACCGTTGTAAGCTGCAGAATAACTCTGCTGCTTGAAGTGCGGCCCGGCACCGTTAGGGCACAGTCGCAACACACGTCGGGCGAAGAACCTGTATCGCCCTTGAGGGAGGCCGTCAAATGTCGCCACAAAATCAACACGCTCGACCGTTACTGGCGAGCTTCCCGCCCCGCTTATCGCCCTGCGGTATCGAGCAGCACCCCAAATCGAGATGGAACGCAAGGAATTTTCCTGTTTTGCCATTCCTGCGGCGACGCGCCGTAGAACTGGTACAACAGCCGAAGTGGAAGCTCGCCCGATCGGCAAGACCGCTACCCCGGCACCAAAAACCAAGACTGTGGTGAGCAGTGTTTCTCTTAATCTGGACATATCGTGGCTCCGTCAAAGGAATAATAAGTATTGCCAAGGCAACCGCTGCCCCGCATTTCGGGAGTTTCCGCAGACGCGGAATACAGTTTGAACTCCGTCAACGATTGCGCTCGTGCGAAATCAGCCAAACGCGATTGCCAATACGCCGCCGCCTATTATTCCAATGATATTATTCTGGAGATCCGGCGGCGTATCCTGGGAGCTGCAAGAAAAACCGGAAGAGCATTGATTCAGAGACTGACAGCAGTCTGAGAACACGCATCCCGAGTCATCTATAGAGCACTTATCAGTATTCGGATTACAGACGTTGGTGTAACCGCACGTATTGGAAGCGGCACCACTACACGTATTCGGGGCACATGTGTTATTGCCTTGCGTTGTAGAGCCACAAATATTCGTTGTGGCGCATGTATTCTGGTTTAAGCCGCATGAATTACCGTATCCGCCCGTACCTGTACACACGTTTTGCGTTCCGCAGGTGTCGGCTCCAGTGCATGTGTTCTCCACGCTGCATGCATTGTCTTGAGCGCAACTATTGTTGCTTAGGGCGGCACTGCACTCATTCGATGTACCACACTCGTTAGGCCCGCCCGTGCAGTTGTTGGTGAGCCCACAGCTATTCGTGGCTTGGCATATATTCGCGGAATCGCATTGGTTCCCTTCCGTGCATAGATCCTTGGGGTTGCAGCCATCGGTGTTGCTGCAGGAGTTGTCCGTTCCACATGTATTTATAGAGCCACCGCTGCTGGTGCCGCACGCATTGGTTTTACATGAGTTATCCTCCGTGCAGGTGTTGGAGACTTTACAGAAGTTGCCGGAGGTGCATGAATTATTAACTTCACAATCATCCGATCCGGCACAGGTGTTGGTAGATGTACATGTATCCTGCTGCGTACACATATTGGCCGTGACGCAATCATTGGTCGCCTGGCAGGTATTGACGCCGGTGCAGTTATTGCCGGACTGGCAGGTAAATGTAACCGGGCAGGTATTGCTGCCGGTGCATGAAAATTGTGAAGGGCACGTATCTGTGGTGGAGCAGCCCGGCGGGGGATTATTCTCGGCGAGTGCGGGGCCGGGGGCGGCGCGCAGTATCAAGCCTCCAATGCCGACGGCGACCACGATACGAGTCATTTTACCGACAAACTGCCGGCGCGTCGCCCATGCGGGTGCTTCCGGAGGCGATTGCTGTATCGACGGATTCGGGGCGGACCGCCGACCGTCTGGAGCCGGAGAGGAATCCCGCACCGGTTGTTGACCTCTGTCATGATCATCCATGTTATCCATATTAACAACTCCTTGGCTGTTGGGCCGTTAAAAATGTTTACCATTTATAGTTAAAAATCCAATCGATCAGTTTTTTATAAAACTCCGGCGACTCGGTCGCCACACGCTCCATATAGCTCTTGATTTCTCGATATATAACCTGTTGGGCCTTGCAATAACCTTCCCCTGGCGAAAAGATATCACCATTCGTCTGCCAGTTGGCGGCGATGCAGGGGCAGCCACAATAGCGAACGGCGTCGCAGGTCCCGCACGGCGCCTTAATGTCTTTTACGGGATTGATCGCCAACAGGGCGTCGCGGCGTACCGGGTGAAATCCTCCGTTAACATGGCCGATCACCAGTTCTTCTCTCGGCTCAATCCCATTAAAGCGATGGCAGGGCCACAGGAACCCTTCGGTGTCGACGTGGAGCAAGCCACGGCCTGCGCCGCAATGATGATTTTGTCTTGGTTCCCTTTCAGATCTGACAAAGCGATCCACCAATGTGAGCAGATAATATCGATTATCGCGCCGCATGGCGTTGAAATAAATGTCCAAGACCTTCCGTATCTGCAATGCAAGTTCGGCGAGACATTCGGGATCGTTCCATTTCTCGCCGTTTGCCAGGGCAAAGGCTACTTTGAGGAAGCCCTTGTCCAAGAAATACCGATAGCTTTCCGCGAGGTGAGGAATGGTTTCGGGCACAATGGTGCTGCGTGCGTGAACGGTCCGCCAAGCCTGGAATATCCGGGGCAGATTGCGCTCCACCACGGCGGAGCTGCCGCGCCCATTGGCAAATACGCGGCAGGCGTCCTGCACGCAAGGGATCCCATCCAACGAGGCGTGAATGCCGATCTTCCAGAAGCGAAAGAAGGCCAGATGCTCCTCCGTAAAGAGCGTCAGGTTGGTGGTGATGCCCACTTGTAATGTTTTTCCTCGTTGTCGAGAGTAGTTGAAAGCAAAGGGCATCCATTGCTTTAGCAGATCGAATGCCATCATAGGCTCACCACCCAAGAGGGAAATAACCAGATGGTTGGTCCCGTTGGAATAAGCGACGATCCATCGCACCATTTGCTGGGCTGTTTCCAGCTTCATCTTCCTTCGGAGCGCCAGTTCGCCCTTAAAACAATAAGAACATCGCAGATTGCAGTTCTCCGTCATATCCGCATCCAGCGCCGAAAAGCTCATTCTTCCCGGCGGGGGAGATTCTTCGGGGAATTCCATATCCCGTTTGAATAAACCACTATAAAATCGCGGCATGTCAAGCCCTTAGCAATGCGGCCGGGGAGGATACGATCGACATCCGGCCTTTACCACATTGAAAACGCGCTGCCACGGGCGGCGCCACCGGGACGGGAGAGATCGCTTCGGAGAGCAGCCGCGTCATGAAGCGCATTCGTATCGGGCATAGGCGCTCCAGTACAACCAAGTCGATGGGTGATGGTCTGATAGGCTCTTGGGCAATGGCGCAGATTCCGCCGCACCAATGCCTTAGCGGACAGGCTTCACATTTGATTTCGCACGCCTCCACGCCAGTCCGAGAATTAAGCGTGTTCGGCTCGGGCAACTGATCTCTAACCGCGCGTTGGCGCGGCAGTTGCGATAAAAATGTTTCGGCATCTGCAAGACGGCAGGGATTCCGCCGGGCGGCAAGCGTGCCCGGCGCAAAGCGCGCGGCACTGTCGATAAAAACTCCGTCGGCCATCCTGCTGCCGGCCGGGTACGAACTCATTTGATTCTTAAGCGCCGCGTACAAGGTATTTTGATGTGCTAAAGACGGGTGCTGCTCGATAAAGCGGAGCAATGACTCGATGGATTCATCGGAAGGCAGCATGACCTGGTAAGAGGCCAACGCCCTGTCCGGAACGCGCAGTGGAATCGACCATGAGTACTGAAACTCATCTCCCCATTGTTCCCGCAGTTTCTCCAGCAATGGCTGGGCGCACCCCGACGTGATCTGATTTAGCACAATGACAATGTTGGGGAAAAAGCCCCACCGCTTAATTAACGGCTCGATATCTTGAATTTCCTTGTCGGTCACCGCGCGTTCAACGACGACATTTAGGCGCAGGCTGGGTGCGAGACACATTCTCACAGCCCCGACATTTGCGGCCACGTAGCCCCATCGCAGGTTGACGCAAAAGACCATCGCGTCCTCGCTGAATGGTAGGAATCGGGACATCCACTGCACGTGCGGCATGACAAGATTACGCAGGGGGCCGCCCGCAAGATCCTCACACTCAAACGTGACCTTCAACCGCTCGTAACTCGGATTGCAGGACCGAAGGTACCCGGCAAGAGTTTCAAGCCCGTGCTGCATGGCGGGTAGGTTCCGGATCCGTCCGCTCATGTTAATCCGGAACTCCCTGGCCGGACCGGCAGCATTCAAGACATCTTCAGGCGATAAATCAGGCACACCTACTCCAAGAAGGATTCCGCGCTCGCGGAGCATTTCCACTATTTCCACCGGCAGCTCATTAAATCTCCCATTCTTGAGGAGTGACAATAACTCCTCCGCTTCCTGATCGCTGCCATCAAGCTGAATCGGATTCAACAGCGACGTGTTGAAGAGCCACACTCGCCCGTCAGAAAGTCGGCGTGATTTGAAGTGGCGGGATAGGCGTAATGCGCATTCTGAAGCCTTACCCGCCGGAGATGTCGCGAGCATATTCATGTCTCCCGATGTCTCCTGCCACATAACGGCGTGTCCTTTCGAAACGGCCCGACAAGGAAGTCCTGTTATATACCTATTGCCACCTTGAGGCTCAAACGTGGGATGACAAGTCGGTTTCTTTTGAGATACGCCAACCCCGCGACGTAAGCGGGGCGCATGCACACGGTTACGGGAGACAGGTTTTTCACCCTTCTTTATCGCTAATTCCGTTGCACATAAGGATGCGCGCAAGCGATTTCTGGCGTCACGGAGTCTGTCCCGCAACTGCGGCAAGGTGCATTGGAGGTGTGCCGCTGCGGCTGGCTGCGGCACGCCTTTGGCGTAGACCAGTTCAAAGGCTTCCCTTTGTGCGCGAGGCAGGCGGGCGGCCAATGTTACAATATCCTGGATCAGCAGCGTCACATCACTGCTTGGTATCATCTTTTCGCGACTGGCGCACATACCATCAAGCGCGGTTGGATCGCATAAAATTGGGAAACGCCGTCGAAGATGGCGGATTAGAACATGCCACGCAATGCCGCATAACCATGCCCCGGCTACATACCCGTCACGGAAGCTCGCGGCGCTTCTATAGGCGCGAATGAACACCTCCTGGAGAAGATCATCGGTATCTTGCGACATCGCCGAGGGCAATCGCCGATGAATGAATCGCCGGAGTGGCGGGGCCGCGATCCGATAAAACGGTTCGAAGGCGGCCATGTCGCCGTCGCGGAATCGGCTCAGCAGGCGCCCCGCTTCGTCGGATTGCTCATCACGCTGCCCCATCAGAACAGTATTTCCTTCCCCGTCTTGAGGTGTGGACGCTTTGACGCGATCTTCAGTTTCCTCAAGTATCGCCGAATGACGCCGAACTCGTGACCGCGATAGGAGTAGGGCCACCCGTTCGGGCGCAGCCCCTTTTCAATTTGCCGTGAGGTGAGAATGTGGCGCGATTTTTCCACCGCCTCCCAATGGTGAAAAAGCCCCAGGTGGTAATAGCATTTTTCCGTGATGGCCGCGGCGGCGAGATTCTTCGGCAATTTGCCGTAATTCGCCACGCACCAGCGCAGAACTGACAGATATGCCTGCCGCTGATTGGCCGCCCAGGCGGCGGGGTTGCGGTGTTCGAGCACATTCAAGATTTGCAGAATTAGCCATGCTGCATGGATTGATCCAGTTTGACCACCAGTCACATCCGACGCCCGACGCTGCCGCATCGGGCTATCGTGGATGTTATGCCAAGCGGCCGCCAAACTGGTGCGCAATTCCGCTCTTTGCTTTTCATGAGCTTGCCAGGCCCGGTGGCCGAAATAATAGGGCGCAGGATGCTCGGCCAGCGGGTCCAGCATCGCCCCGGCAAGACAAGCGTCGAGCGAATAATTTCTCGCCACGCGAACAGCCAGTTTCATCGGCCCTCGCACCAAGAACCGTTTCCAGACCCCGCCCCAGAAATTCACCACCCGGCTCTGGACCGCACCGCGCATCTTCGCCAGCGGCGCGGTATTGGGAAAAAGGTCGGAGCCGAAGAGATAGGTTGCGGGCAGAGGAATCATGGAAATCGCGTAATCGCGGTTGCGGTTTGACCCACTGTGGCCATCCTTGTTGAAAAAATAGAGTGAGAGCGTGTACTCGCCGGGTGGGATGTGCAGAAATACACATAAATCCGGTCCCTGCCAGGTGACCGGATACGACTCGCCGTTATCATCGATTTCCGATTCGCGCCGGTCCATGGCCCAAGTCGTCAAATGCTTGACGACGCGGCGATCCAAGTAAACTTCCGGCAGTTCCAGCACCCGCTTTTTGGCGGTGAACAGCCACTGAATCCAATAGCGGACCGTATCTCCATTCCTCAGATGAGTATCTCCTTTACCATGATGCAATTGAATTTGTCTGTGATGAGGGCCGATCCCATCGACGTGATCCAGCACCAGCGAGCCCGGCGCCCACACGTAGTCCAAACCATAGTCCGGCGGTATCAATTTGCACGCGAACAGACACGCCCAAGATCTTCCATAGCGGCCCAGCCATGTGCCCTGCGTCCGCCAATCACTGGTGATGGGGACAACCCGCGGACCGGTGGAGCGCGCGGAAGGACGGTGAGCAAGCAGTTTTGCCGTCAAGGCGGCCAACTGCCGCGTCGTGGGCGCCTGGGCCGGCGCCGGCAGGTTCGCCCGCCAGAACAACCAGGCCAGCACATCGTGAAACCCGCCGAGCACATAATGGAATAATTTGCTCCACCACGACGGTTTCGAGATGCGAACCGCCGAGACGCCCGTGCCATAGTGGCCGATCAGCGTTTTTCCATCGCTCCGCGGCAATATGGCGGTA
>JAKATV010000371.1 GCA_021818565.1 Planctomycetota bacterium | reverse complement strand
GGAGTTGTTTATGCAATATAATCCCTGGGTGCCCGCCTCCAATCGATATGACACGATGGTGTATAACCGCTGCGGGAAATCCGGACTAAAGTTGCCGGCAATTTCTTTGGGGCTTTGGCATAACTTTGGGGGGGTGGACTTACTTGAAAACCAACGCGCCATGCTGCGTTGCGCCTTTGATTTGGGTATCACGCATTTTGATCTGGCCAATAACTATGGGCCGCCGCCCGGATCAGCGGAGGAAAACTTCGGGCGATTGTTGCGGCAGGACCTGCATCCGTGGCGCGATGAACTGATTATTTCCACCAAAGCCGGCTACACGATGTGGTCCGGGCCGTATGGTGATTGGGGATCGCGCAAGTATCTGCTGGCCAGCTTGGATCAGAGCCTGCAACGCATGGGCCTGGATTATGTGGATATTTTCTATTCCCATCGCCCAGACCCTCAAACCCCGCTGGAGGAAACCATGGGCGCGCTGGATGCGGCCGTGCGGCAGGGTAAGGCGCTTTACGTGGCACTGTCGAACTACAAGCCCGCCGAGACCCGGCAGGCGTTTGCCATTTTAAAATCACTCGGTACACCGTGTCTGATTCATCAGCCCCGCTATTCCATGTTGGAACGCTGGATTGAAAGCGAACTGCTGGATGTGCTGGGTGAACATGGGGTCGGGGCCATTGCGTTCTGCCCGCTGGCGCAAGGCTTACTCACCAATAAATATCTTAAGGATATCCCCGAAGACTCGCGCGCCGCCAAAGCTTACAGCTTTCTCAAGGCCGATAGAATTACCCCGCAACTGCAAAGTCGTATCAGAAAACTTAATGACATTGCATTAGCCCGCGGCCAAAGCCTGGCCCAGATGTCCCTGGTCTGGGTGCTCCGGGATTCGCGCGTGACTTCCGCCCTGATAGGGGCCAGCCGGGTGTCACAAATCCAGGAAAATGTCAAAGCTCTCGGCAATCGCAGCTTTACCGCTGATGAACTCAAAGCCATTGATAGTGCGCTGGAAAGTTAAACTCCGCACGTGTCATAAAATCCGGAATTTATAAAAATGGTACACAATAATTTAACAATGGATCAGCTTAATCAACAGACCGTAATGCCGGCAACCCAAGCGGGCGATGTACTGACATTTCGCGCCCCGGCAAAATTGAATCTGGGCTTGCGGATATTTCCGCGCCGCCCTGATGGCTTTCATGATATTGAATCCTGGTTTGTGCCAATTTCACTTTACGATACGCTGACCTTCCAAAACGCGCAGGGTCTTCGCCTGCAACTCTCCGGACTGGCGGCGGACCTTTCCAATGAGCCGGAAAAAAATCTCGCGGGTCGCGCGGCGCTGGCGTTGGCCAGAGCCGGCGGCGTGGCCGCCCACGCACAAATTGATCTCCATAAACTGATTCCCGCCGGCGGGGGTTTAGGCGGCGGAAGTTCTGATGCCGCAACCACCTTGCTGGCACTGAAACAATTATGGAATGTTCCCATTTCTCATGCGGAATTGTCAAAACTTGCGGCAACTCTGGGCAGTGATGTGCCATTTTTCATTCATGGGCAATCCGCGGTGTGCCGCGGGCGGGGCGAAATTATTGAACCACTGCCATTTAGCCGCCTGTTGTTTGCCGTGTTAATCATTCCGCCGTATGGCACCAGCACCAAAGACGTTTATCAGGAATTTGATAAACAAGCGGCGGCTGTGGATGCTAAAGCGATTCCCTGGCAGGAAATATCGCAGTTAAGCGCTGCGGAAATCAGCGCTGTAATTTGCAACGATCTGGAAGCCCCCGCATTTTCCGTCACCGCCGGTCTGCGCGATTTACGCGATAAAATCACAGCGTTAGTGGGTCGCCCCGTACACCTTAGCGGCAGCGGCTCAACACTTTTTATCCTCACCGATCAACCCGCCCAAGCCGACGCCCTGGCGGAAACTCTCGAGCACAACTTGCCGGAAAACATCCGCATTTTGCCCGTGCGTCTATTTTCCCGAAATCCAGTGGCGGATCAGCGGTAACACGGGTTCACCTTGCGGAGAATAGGCTCCGTAGTCGGTTGGCTTGCAGCCGGGAAGCCATTCCCAGATAAATGCTCCCATAAAGGAACTATCGGGTATTTTTCGCCAGACACGTACAAAAGCCTGGTAAGCAATGACCTGATTGTGCGGATTTATCAGGCCTGTGCCAACATAATCCCATGGCTTGGCCAAGGTGTTGTTGAGATTATCCCAGCCGATTTCGGTAAACAGCACCGGCTTTCGCTCCCGTGCGCCGAACGTCAAAATGCGCTGTTTAATGCGCTGCCAATGGGCCACCACTTCCGCAATGGACGGATCCCTGGAATCGGAAAGATCGTAATACGAATTCATGCCGATGTAATTAAGCTGTGGCCAAAAATGGACATATTGATAATGGTCCCAATTCGCGCTGTACGTAAGTTTCCCGGAAAAGCGCTGTCGCACCAATCGGATAATCCGCAGCCACTGTGTGTTAAATGGTTCGGTGGAAAGTAATTCGCTGCCGACGCAGAAAATTGTTACGTGGGCCTGCTGGGCCCAGATGGCGGCAGCGAGAATGTAGGCGCGATAACGGGCAAACCAGAGCTTCCAGCTTTTGGGTTTGATGACGCCGCGCCAATCGTTGCCGGTGGCATGATTCAAAAGCACGATGGGCATAAGCATTGTGTGGATGCCCAGATGATGGGCCGCAAGCAGCACCTCGTGAATCTGCAGGGGTGTCAGAGAAACTTTTGGATCGATATGAATATCATCCGCATGAACATCATGCTGGCGGGCGTTAATGACAAAATTAATCCAGGTGCAGCCCATGGCCCGCAACTGCGCGATGGCATGCAAATATGCGGACAGCCCGCGGGGATCATTCAACTGCATTGAAAACCCGCGAATCGGCGGCAGGGCGGAAATTGGATAATGCAGCGGCGGCAGAGGCGGTAATCGCCGGGTGATGGGTCGCTGGGGTCGGCCCATGCCCCTGACGTCCAGCATAAGCATCATCGCAGCTAATGCGACTGTGACGACCAGTAATGTTGCCGCGAATCTTCGGACCAAAGCGTGATCTCCGAGTTAAAATAATATCGCTCGCCCCGCATCGGGAGGTTTCACAGTTTCGCCTAGCCCGCGGCAGGGTGCGGCGCTGATTGTAAATAGAAATACAACGCGTAAATTTGGCTGGCAAAGCGGTATTTTCCGCGCCCCATTTCCGAGGACTGCTGCACCACGCCCAACTGTTTCATCTTCTGTAGAAAATTATCCAATACTTTCGCGTCGTCGGGCGAGACGCGGGCCACCAGTTCGGCTTTGGAAAAATGCGGTTGCAACGGCGCGCTTACCATCCTTTTCAATATCCGCCGGTAACGCTTGCTCCAGATGGCATCAAGCACCTTAGGCTCGATGTATTTTACGCCGATGATCTTCGCCGCCCCGACTATGCCGGCAAGGGCATCGTTTTCGTCAATGACTCCGTCAGTATCAGTCTTGAAGACCGCGTCCCCAATCTCGTGGAGGAACACCGGGTATCCGCCGGAAAAGCGCCACAACAAGTCCAGCGCGCCGGGCAAAATACGCACATTGACCTTCGCAAGCGCCTGTTGATAAAATTGTTGCGTTTCCGCTTCATTGAAGGCGGCGATGCTGATAACATCGAATACCCGATCCAGCGATGGCTGCTTTTGGATCAACTGGGCCCGCCGCTCGGGCATGCCCGCCAACACCAGGGTCAGGGGCAAATTCTCGCGGCCGGTTGCCAACTCATCAACAAAGCTTTTGAGCCAATTGGCGAACGCTCGATCTGCCGCCAGACCATTCAGGTCATCCAATACAATCATCAACCCTTTTCGATGAGAGCTGATCTGCGCCAGAAGCTTTTGCAGCGTCGGCCCCAATGTCCCTACGGCTTGCGCCAGGTCCCGCGGCGATGCCTCGAAAGCCAGCGAGACGCCGAACAGGCCGACCTCACGAACATTATTGCCCAGAAATTTCTTGACGCCGTCAAACCAACTGCGGTCTTGGCTAACCTGCAAGAGCCGCTCGAATATGCGGCGCACCATTTCCTCTAAAGACGTCACGCCGCCGAGAAATACATGCAGGCCCAGCACCTCATGTTTCTCCTCCGCAATGCGCAACGCCATCCGGCACAGCGAGCTTTTGCCGATGCCGCGGTCACCGGAAATGAAAATCCGCTCGAGCGTTTTTCTTGACGCCGATTTTGCCACGTGTTCCACAATTTCCGTGATCTCGCGTTCTCGGCCCACGAAAAATTCAATGGGCACCGGCACGCCCGGCGTGAAGGGCGAATATTCCCTGGCCATGTGAATCTCCTGTTTATCGCGCCGGTCAACAACCTACGGCGGGCCGACGGTTAATTATGCCCGTGCCCGTGAATTGGTCAAACGCCGGGTTCATGCGCAGGCAAGATGCGGTGGGGCGGCGCGATATTCCGAATGCGATAATAGGTCAAAAAGTCTACCCCCTGTGACTGGCGGCATTCGGCTACGCGCCAGTCATCTTCATTCCATTTTGGAAACCATGTATCGCCCGTGACTGGCGAGTCGAGTTTGATAACGCTCACATACATGCGATCCGCCAGCGGCATCGCCAAAGCATAGATTTCCGCACCCCCAACGACAAACAATTCTTTTTCACCCGATTTCTCCGCGATGGCAATCGCTTGCTTCAAGTCTGTGGACCAGTGCGTGCCCGGCGGAATGTGTGCCGGAATCTGTCGGCTCAAGATCAAATTGGTGCGGTTGGGCAGCGGCTTGCGGATGGAATCAAAGGTTTTGCGCCCCATGAGAACGGTATGACCCGTGGTCAGATTTTTGAAATGTTTAAGGTCTTCGGGCACATGCCAGGGAAGTTGTCCTTTACACCCGATCACATGATCCGGCGTCATCGCGGAAATAAGGCTGATAAGCATGACAGTTTTATTCCTGGTCTTCGCGCAATTTGGCTAAAACGGAATAGTCTTCCAACGTGCTGGTGTCGCCCACGGCCTGTTTCCCGGCGGCGATGTCACGCAGCAGCCGTCGCATGATCTTGCCGGAGCGGGTTTTGGGCAATGTCTCGGTGAAACGCACTTCATCGGGACGGGCAATAGCACCGATTTCCTTGGCCACCCAGGCTTTTAATTCCTGTTTCAGGGCGTCATCGGTGGGGATTCCCGCCTTGACGGTGACAAACGCGCACAGGGCCTGCCCTTTAAGTTCATCGGGTCTGCCGACGACAGCCGCTTCCGCAACTTTGCTGTGGGCCACCAGAGCACTTTCAACTTCCATGGTGCCCAATCGATGTCCTGCCACATTGACGACATCATCCACCCGGCCCATGACCCAGAAGTACCCATCTTTATCCCGCCGGGCACCATCACCGGTGAAATAATAGGGGGGAATATCACTGTAATACTGTTTCTTAAAACGCTCATCATCTCCATAAACCGTTCGCAACATGCTGGGTACGGGTTTACGAATGACCAGATATCCTCCCGTGTCCGCCGCCACTTCCTGCCCGTCCCGATCCACCACCGCCAGATCCACACCAAAAAATGGAATCGCGCAACTCCCCGGTTTGCCCGGCGTGATTCCCGGCAAGGGTGTACACATAATTGAACCGGTTTCCGTCTGCCACCAGGTATCGACAATGGGGCATTTTTCACCACCGATAACACGGTGATACCACATCCACGCCTCCGGGTTGATCGGCTCGCCGACCGTTCCCAAGAGCCGCAGGCTCGATAGATCATGCCGTTGCGGGAATTGATCACCCCATTTGACAAAGGCTCGTATGGCTGTAGGCGCGGTGTAAAACACGCTGACGCGGTATTTCTCAATGATACTCCAGAACCGGTCCATATCCGGTTGATTGGGCGCTCCTTCATACATGACAACACTGGCACCGCACGCCAGCGGGCCGTACACCATATAGGTATGCCCCGTCACCCAGCCGATATCCGCTGTGCACCAATAGATATCTTCTTTTCGTAGATCAAATACATATTTACATGTCATAGAGGCTCCCAGCAGGTAGCCGGCCGTGGTATGCACCACGCCCTTGGGCTTGCCGGTGGTGCCGCTGGTGTACAAAATAAAGAGCATCTGTTCGCTGTCCAGCGCGGCGGGCGGGCAATGCTCGGAGCTGCCGGAGACAAAAGCGTCGTACCACACATCTCTTCCCGGCCGCATGGTAATATCCTGCCCCGTGCGTTTAACCACAATGCACCGTTGTACGCACGGGGCTTTGGCCAGCGCCGCATCGGCGTTCGCTTTTAATTCCACAATTTTTCCGCGCCGCCATCCGCCATCGGCTGTGATTAACGCCACCGCCTGCGCATCATTCATACGATCCGCCAGAGATTCCGCGGCAAAACCGCCGAAAATCACGGTATGTACCGCGCCAATCCGGGCGCAGGCCAGCATTGCCACGGCGGCTTGGGGAATCATGGGCATATAGATCGCCACGCGATCGCCCCGCTGTACGCCGTGCGATTTCAGCGCGTTGGCCAATCGGCAGACTTCTGTCAGTAATTCGCGATACGTTAATGTTTTCGCATCACCGGGCTCACCCTCCCAGAGAATAGCGGGTTTGTCGCCCCGGCCCGCATCAACATGCCGGTCCAGGCAATTTTGCGCAATATTGATTTTCCCACCGGTGAACCATTTGAAAAAAGGGGGCTTGCTGTCATCAAGAACATGGCTGTAGGGTGTCAGCCATGTCAAATCACCGGCCATTTCCGCCCAGAATTCCTGAGGATGGTCAATGGACTTGCGGTACATGCGTTGATATTGTTCCTGGGAACTGATATGCGCTTTGGCGGTAAAGGACGCTGCCGGTGCAAACGTGCGATTTTCATGCATCAGAGATTCAATATTTGCGCCAACAGACATAAACGCTCCTCATGAATTCCGGCGATTTCCGCCTAAATGATGATACCTGAAAATATAATACCCACTGCCGAAATAAAAAGCACGGGCGGACAGCGGATCATCGCGTGGGGGCGTGGCAATATTTCCGGGCAGGCGGCGAAATCGACAGTATAAATGCCGGCGCTGCGAAAATGCTTGGCCTTGGAAACTCGCATCGCAGAGGCCCGCCCGGATTTATTCCCCCGCCCCGCATCGCGTGGGGGAAACTGTGCGCACCAATCCTACCGGTCCGCCCACCCGTTGGCCGACATGTCATCATCGCCGTTGTTGCGTCTGAATACTCACCGATTTCGCAACAGGTTTTCTTTTTTATCATTGGGCGCTGTGCGGCGGAAACAATCACCGTTGGGACCCACCGCCATGACGGGGCACTCGCTTTCCCGCACGACGGTTTCCACGGTTGAACCGAGAAAAAATTTGCCCGCGGTGGTGCGGCCGTGGCTGCCGATAATAATTAAGTCCGCCTGCCACTGCCGCGCCACAGCCAGAATTTCTCCCCCGGGATTTCCGCAGCGCACGAAGTGCTCGGTCGTCGCCAGTTGGGTTTCTTTCACCACCGATCGACACAGCGATTCCCCCTCCCGCTTAAGCCGGTCGAGCGCGGGGGGTGTTAAATGTTCGCCGCCGGAAATCGACACCGGCGACACATCGACCACATGCACCACCGCAACTTCCGCGGCCAGATCGTGGGCCAAAGTTATGGCTGTTTCAACCGCCCGAACCGCCGAGGGGCTGAAATCAACCGCCACGAGAATTCGCCGGGCCTTGCAGGGCCGCTGCGCTGCCTGGGGTGTCGCAAGCTCTCGGGAAATATTTGTGATAATTTCATCGGCGCGCAAAGGCGCTACACCGTGATCCAGCAGCACTTTTCGTGCTTCGGTAAGGAACATTTCTATATCCAATGCCGGGGTATTTCCGGACATTTCACATCTCCAGTTGCGGCCGACCATACGGCGTTGCGCCCATGATCCAGTATGGCTTGGCGAAAATACAAAAACTATCGGGGAACGCCGGTGTCCGGCCATCAGAATAAGTCGTAATTCGCCGTAGGAGTTTTACCTATATTTGACGTTAAGCCGCGGTAATCGCCGCGTGAAGTTTTCCATGAATAACGGCCAATCAACCCGTAATTATGGCTGGAACAGGGCACTAGTCCTTAAACAAGCGAGATTTTTAGCGAGTTTTTCGTATTTATGATGTGCCGAACAGGCGCGCACTGCCTCCATTGCAGCGGGATGTTTGCGGCTG
>JAKATV010000481.1 GCA_021818565.1 Planctomycetota bacterium | reverse complement strand
GACGTCCGGTGCAGAAAGTCCTGCTTCAAGGCGATCTTGGCCAGGCGCAGTGTTTCCTCAGCAACAGCGTTGGCGCGGGCAGTGCCGTCCTGTAGCACGGCCAGAAGTTGTGCCGGATCATTCTCAAAAGTTTTTCGGCGCTGGCGCATCGGTTCAATCAGGGCGACCAGTACTTCAACCAGTTTTTTCTTGCATTCCACGTCGCCAATTCCGCCGGCGCGGTATTTTTCCTGGGTTTCCTTAACCCAGGCTGTGTCTGGGTTAAATGTTTCATGGAATATCCACAGCGGATTATTTTCCACGCTGCCGGGATCGGTAGCCTTTTTCCGGTTGGGATCGGTATACATGGACATGACTTTTTTGCGGATGGTATCCGGGTCGTCACTTAAATAAATGGCGTTGTTCAGGGATTTGCTCATTTTAAGCAACTGCCCGTGCGGACCGGGGCCGCCGATTCCCACCAGCCGGCGCACGCGGCCAAGCCGCGGCTCAATGACGGGAAATAATCCACCGCTTTGAACATAATGTTCATCCGGCGTTTGCGGATCAACGCCGCAATAGATCTGGTCAAACCGCCGGGCCACTTCGCGCGTTAATTCCAAATGGGCCAATTGGTCTTCCCCCACCGGTACCAAGGCCGGCCGAAAGGCCAGGATGTCGGCAATTTGCCCAATGGGATACAGCAGAAAGCCGAAGCTGTAGCTGTCACCAAGATTTTTATCGCGGATTTCATCCTTTATGGTGGGGTTGCGCATCAATCGGGAAAATGGAACCAGCATACTGAAGAAAAAAGTCAGTTCCGCAATGGCCGGAATTTCCGATTGCACAAAGATGGTGCTTTTTTTGGGGTCAATGCCCGCAGCCAGATAATCGGCGGCAATGTCCAGAACACTCTGCCGGATATCCGCCGGCTGCTCCGCCCGAGTGGTAAACGCGTGGGCGTTGGCAATAATGAAGTAGCAATCAAATTGGTCCTGAAGCTGCACCCGATTTTCCAGGGAGCCGACAAAATGGCCCAGATGCAGCCGCCCTGTTGGCGTGTCACCGGTAAGAATCCGCGGCTTGGCGTGGCTGTCTGATGCTTTAGATTTTTCCATGAAGGCTCCAATTATTACGCGGAAGCATTATGCCCTACGCTGCCGGATTGTAAACCCGGGTGCTGTCCCCGAAAAGACAATTCGCACGGCCTCCGGTAGAATCTTGGCCGTGAACACCGCATCAGAAATACATATCAGCATCATTATTCCCACGCACAACCGTGCTGAATTGCTGGGCCAAACATTGGAGAGTATGTCGCAGTTGGAAATTCCTTCTGGCAAAGCCGTTGAACTGCTGATTATCGCCAACGCCTGCACCGATCAAACCGAAGCGGTTTGCCAGGCTGCGGAAAAAAATATGCCGTTCCCCTTGCGCTGTGCGGTAGAACCACAGGCGGGGGCCAGCCACGCGCGCAATCGTGCCTTGGCTGAAGCCCGGGGGGACATACTGGCATTTCTGGATGATGACGTAGGTGTGGACCGGCAGTGGCTTTTGGGATTAATGGAAGTGTTTGAAACCCAGCCTGCCGATGTGGTTGCGGGCAAAGTGACGCTCTGGTGGCAGGCTGTGAAAAAGCCGCCGTGGCTGACCCATCGGTCCGAACATCTGCTTAGTTCGGTGGATTACGGGCAGGAGGTGCGGGAATTATTCACCGGTGGAGAGGCCATTTCCGCCAATCTGGCCATCCGGCGATGCGTGTTAAAACATGTAAAGTCATTCCGCACCGATTTGGATCGGCAGGGCCGCACTGTGTTGGCCGGTGGCGATACTTATTTTATTACGCAGGCTCTAAAAACCGGCCATCGCATGTTTTATGCTCCGCGTGCGGCAATCCGGCATTGGGTAACGCCGGAACGCGTGACGCTGGCCTATTTGAGCCGCGCCGCTTACGCTAATGGGTTAGCCCGCATTCAAATGACCGATCAGCTTTCCACCGCCAAGGCATTTAAATTAACGGCAGAAAATGCCCTGAAATTCGGCTTGTACAGTGTCATAGAATTTTTCTGTGCCGCCGTGGGCAACCAGCGGGGCCGCATCAACCATCGCATCCGCCGCATGACTTCTCTGGGTATACTGATCGCCCTGCGCAAGGCCCGATGAAATTGTGCACGAACGTGTCGTTCGCGCGATGCCTAAAATTACTCAGAATCGCTTTAACGGAGACCTCCTATGGAAATCAAACGCAGCGGCTCACAACCTTCCGGAAAAGGTCCGGCGGACTGGTTTACCGGTACGGTCAGGATTGACCCGATTATGGCCCCGCCCGAACCCGCTCGCGTTGTCGGTGCCGGCGTCACCTTTGAACCTGGTGCCCGCACAGCTTGGCACACGCACCCGCTGGGCCAGACGCTGATTGTCACCGGCGGCTGCGGCTGGGTACAGCGCTGGGGAGAACCGCGACAGGAAATCCGTCCCGGAGATGTCGTCTGGTTTGCTCCAGGCGAAAAACATTGGCATGGCGCAACCGCCACCACCGCCATGACGCATATCGCAATTCAGGAGAAACTCAATGGTAGTGCGGTGGACTGGCTGGAGAAAGTCAGCGATCAGCAATATGAGTCCTCCCGCTAAGTGTAAAATGTATCAGACTGTCATGAAAACAGGAGTATTTAAACATGTATCAGGCAAAAGCATATTCAGCGGCCAGTGCCACTGCGGCGCTCGGCGGAACCACCATCCAGCGGCGAGAGCCGACCGATCAGGATGTGCAAATTGAAATTCTTTTCTGCGGCGTGTGCCACTCCGATCTGCATCAGGTCCGTAATGAATGGAGCGAAGTAATGCCCACCGTTTACCCCTGTGTACCGGGGCATGAAATTGTCGGACGTGTGACTAAAGTAGGCGCGGCGGTGAAAAAATTTAAGGCCGGTGACCTGGCGGCCGTGGGCTGCATGGTCGATTCCGATGGCACGTGTCCGCACTGCCGTGAGGGTTTGGAGCAGTTCTGCCCCAACGTGACGCTTACCTACAATTTTCCCGATAAACACACCGGCGCGGTAACCTACGGCGGCTATTCGGAAAGCGTGGTAGTAAACCAACGATTTGTGCTGCACGTTCCCAAAAATCTTGATTTGGCCGGGGCCGCGCCGCTGCTGTGTGCCGGCATTACCACCTATTCGCCCATGCGACACTGGAACGTAACGAAGGGTAAAAAAGTAGGCGTAGTTGGCTTGGGCGGCTTGGGGCACATGGGGGTAAAGTTTGCCCATGCACTGGGTGCCCATGTGGTGGTATTTACGACATCACCGGGAAAGAAAGATGACGCCCTGCGGCTGGGGGCCGACGAAGTAGTCATATCCCGCCATTCCAATGAAATGGCGGCCCACGCATCAAGCTTTGATTTTATTCTCGACGCGGTTTCCGCGGACCATGATATTGCAGCCTATATTAATCTGCTCAAGCGGGACGGCAATCTGACCTTGGTGGGCGCTCCGCAAAAGCCGCTGGCGGTGAGCGCTTTTGGATTGATTATGGCCCGGAGAAGCCTCTCCGGCTCCGCCATTGGCGGTATTGCCGAAACCCAGGAAATGCTGGATTTCTGCGGCCAGCACCAAATTACATCCGATGTGGAGATTATCCCGATTCAGAAGATCAACGAGGCCTATGATCGTCTGCTAAAATCGGATGTGAAGTACCGTTTCAGTATTGATATGGCTTCATTGAAAGCATAGATGGCGGCAGTCAAACCGCCGTGAGGAGTTTTTTACACCAGCGTGCAATTTCGTAACTTAAAGGAGTTTTTTATGCAAACGCGCAAATTGGGTGGTAGTGGATTAGAGGTATCAGCTTTGGGTCTTGGCTGTATGGGCATGAGCTTTGGTCTCGGGCCGGCTGCCGACAAACAGGAAATGATCGCCTTGATTCAATCCGCAGTGAATCAGGGGATTACATTTTTTGATACCGCTGAAGTTTACGGCCCATTCACCAATGAAGAACTCGTGGGTGAAGCGTTGGCACCCATCCGCAAGCAAGTGGTCATTGCCACGAAGTTTGGATTCGATTTAAGCGGGACGGACCATCGTCCGGGAGCCGCGGGCTTGAACAGTCGCCCGGAGCACATCAAGCAGGCGGTGGAAGGCTCGCTCAAACGGCTCAAGACTGATACGATTGATCTGCTCTACCAACATCGTGTGGATCCCAATGTGCCCATTGAAGACGTGGCGGGTGCCGTAAAAGAATTGATCCAAGCCGGTAAGGTGAAGTATTTCGGCCTGTCCGAAGCCGGCGTGCAAACCATTCGCCGGGCACACAGCGTTCAGCCGGTGACCGCGCTGCAAAGCGAATATTCCCTGTGGTGGCGGGAACCCGAAGCGCAAGTGTTGCCCACGCTGGAAGAATTGGGGATCGGTCTGGTGCCATTTAGTCCCTTGGGCAAAGGCTTCCTCACAGGTGCCATTAACGCGGACACCAAGTTCAGCGGCGATGATTTTCGCCTGAAGGTACCACGCTTCAGCCAAGAAAACCGAAAGGCCAATCAGATGCTGGTCGATGTCATTGGAAAATTTGCAGCGCAGAAAAATGCAACCCCTGCCCAAATTGCCTTGGCCTGGCTGCTTTTCCAAAAACCCTGGATCGTTCCCATCCCCGGCACCACCAAGCCGCATCGCCTGAAAGAAAATATCGGAGCCGTGTCGGTCCAGCTTTCACCATCCGAAATAGGTGATCTGGAAACGGCGGCATCAAAAATCCCGGTTCAAGGCGCACGCTATCCGGAAAGCCTGCAAAAAATGGTTGGCCGTTGACGTGTCCAAGCGCCCCGGAGCTTGGGAAGGCTATGGTGCCACAGATCTGCCGGCACTTACCAGCCGCCTGGCCCCACCAGGGAATTGTGAATTATGAGGATGTTGAAATGACCAAGCCGTACATCGTGGCCCATATTCTTAGCTCCATTGACGGACGGATCCAAACCCGCAACTGGCCGGTGCGGAATCTAGCGGGCCTATTTGAACGCACGGCCGAAACTTTTAAGTCAGACGCCTGGGTGGTGGGCCGCAAGACTATGCAGGAATTTTCCAGCGTCAAGGTTCACCGGCTCGGCCGGGCGCATGCGTCGATCCCCAAAAAGGATTTCGTGGGCCGCCATTCGGCAAAAACATACGCCGTGGTGATTGACCCGCGTGGAAAATGCTTCTGGGACTCCAACATGGTCACTTCGGAACATGTCATTGAAGTTTTGACGGAGGCGGTTTCGACAGCGTACTTGAAACACCTCCGGGAAAAGCAGGTGTCCTATATCTTTGCCGGCAAAACCTCCATCGACCTGAAAAGGGCCGTCACTAAGCTGGCTAAGCTTTTCCGGATAAAAACGATCCGCGTAGATGGCGGTGGGATTATGTGGGGGGCGTTTTTGAAAGCGTCTCTCATCGATGAAATCAGTCATGTTGTTGTACCAGTTGCGGACGGTTCGATCGGCACACCCAGCGTATTTGACGCAGAAATTGGGCATACATCGCGCCAAGCAAAAGCGCTTCAGCTCAAGTCAATTAAGCAGCTTCCCGGCGGTATCATCTGGACGCGCTACCGCGTAGTGAATTAACCAACATATTTCTATGGTAAACCTGATTGCTGCCTGCCGCCGGCCTTTTGCCGTCGGCCTTGGCAGCACGCGGAAAAAAAGGAATGCAATCGGGGGGCTGAATTAAATTAGTGACACATTGACAGGGGCCTTGATGCGGGACGAAAATATAATAGCTAAGGTATGGGATCTCTTTGCTTGAAAAATGCGGATCCCTCTGGGTCGGAGTGTGTGCGGTGATCTCTTACGTTAATCGCAAAAATATAACCTACTACCTGCATCTGCGGCCAACCGCTACCGGCAGGGTCGGCTATGTGATGACCCGAAGCAGCGAGGGAGCCTTGGATGCGATTCCGCCGGGAATGGAGATTGTTGAAAACGTAAACGCCCAAGTCTCCGTGCGCATGCGCCGTAAGCGGATTATTACAGAGGCGGAAGAGATGCTGGTTCGCAAGGAGCTTGAAACACTAGCGTTAACCCATTATCGCGTGCAGATTAAAAACCGCACAATTGTTATCTACGAACCGCATGGAACCTCCGAAGAGACCACGCGTCGGCAAAACGAATGTTCACAAGCCGATACTCTGGCAATGATCGCATTACACCGCCTCCGAACAGTCGTGGGAGACGATCAAGTGGACGAATACCTCGCACAGAAGCGGCAGGAGGCCTTAGCGCGGGCGCAGCGAGAAGAGTCGTATGATCCGGTATTGCAGTTCACGCTTTCACGCTCCAGCGACAGGACCTTTACTGTTGAGCGGATGGGCTACTCCGGTATGGGCGGATGGCGATGGGTGACAACGGTTTCCCTGCAAGAAGCGGTCAAAGCTTACTTGCCGAGGCTCGGCAAGATGAGTTTTTTCGAGATGTAGCGGAGGGGTTCTCCTTGCCAAGCATGGAGGCGAGGTCGCCACGTATAAACTGCACCTGTACTGGAATATCCGCATAGCCTTTGGCGTGATGGGTTTTCTCGTGGGGCTGGTCATCGGCGAAGCGGGGTACATTCTTCTTTCTCCATTCATATCCGCCAAATAGAGCCTTGCCAAAAAAACTTCATACCTTTCCGTACTTAGGAATGTGCATGCCAAATGGGTGGGTGCTGGGCATATTTCCGGCGAATTGCCATGGAGTGTTGTATAGGAGCCATGTGGCGCATATAATATAGCCATATGGCTAACACAGGAGTTGCTCATGTCCGCCGTTAAAGAACGTGTGCCCAAGGGAAAGGTCGGAATCAATAATCGGATACGTTTGGCCCGCAAACTGGGAATCGCCGGCGACGATGTGAAAAAGACGGTTCGCCAGGTCCGCGCCGGCTTTCCGTTTAAGACTCTGGCCGAGTTCCAGAAGACCACCGACCTACCCTGGACGCAGGTTTCCCGTTGCCTGGCCATCCCGCAGCGCACGCTGACCCGCCGGCAAAGCCAGGGCAGGCTGCGAGCCGATGAGTCGGACCGGGTGTTGCGCATGTCCATCATTTTCGATATGGCAATTGACCTGTTTGAGGGTGACACGGCGGAGGCTCGCAAATGGCTGCTAAGCCCGCAGCCAGGACTCGGCGGCGAAATTCCACTGGAGTTTGCCTCCACGGAGGTCGGTGCCCGCGAAGTTGAGAACCTCATGGGCCGACTTGAACACGGAGTCTTCGCATGATGATCCATGCGTGGCGCATCACCAAGGCCAGGCATGCAGCCACCGCGTTCACCGGAGGTGGCGCAAAGACCTACGGAGGGCGATGGAACAGTCCTGGCACAGCCGTGGTGTACACCACCGGAAGTATATCGCTGGCGATCCTGGAGATGCTCGTGCACCTGCAGGCCCAGGACCTTATGCGGCATTATGTGATTTTCCCCGTATCATTTGATCAGACGCTCATGACAACCCTCGAGCCTGCTGCGCTTCCTGCGGCATGGCGCAGATCACTTTCGCCCGCCACCGTGCAACAGATCGGCGATACTTGGGTGGCTGGCGCGAGATCAGCCGTTCTGCGATTGCCCAGCGTCATTGTCCCCAGCGAATGGATTTACCTGCTTAATCCCGCCCACCGCGATTTCGCAAGCTGCACGATCGGCCCGAAACAGCGAATCAAGCTCGACCTCCGGCTGATCAAGCCGTCCGCACTGTGACGGCCCACCGGTGCTCCTATGAGTCTTGCCGCACCTGGTCGTTTGCATAGTTGTGCCATCCGTCCGTAGTTATCGTCATCTACAGGCATTTTGTAGGCATGATTTCCGGTTCCTGCCGGCGTGCCAGAGCAAAACGAAAAGACCGTCATGGCTTATACTGCTTTTCGTTAGGCAAGCGTTGCCGTATTACGTCGCTGTCCGTATCATCACGAAACAGACTTGAAATGAACACGAGGATTTCGCAATGGCGGACTCAAGGGTGCTGACAATTCCACAACGCCTGTTCAGGTCGGCGCTCCTCGGATTGATGTTGACGGGATTATCGTGGATCCTGTTTCGTTACTCGCAAAGACCTGCGCAGTTCGTTCTTTTAACGGATGTTCCAGCATCGTTTTTACGTAACTCTTTTATTTACAATAGCTTACGTTCGTTTTTCGCTTTTGCGTGTAGCCACTAAAATATTGTATTAATGTTGATGTAGTGCTTGACATTAAATTTT
>JAKATV010000342.1 GCA_021818565.1 Planctomycetota bacterium | reverse complement strand
GGCGAAAAATCTTTTAGAATGATCCACCATGTTCCAGGCGGCTTGACCACGATCAAAATAGATGCTGCACCACGACGCAATGTGTTCCAGCAACGCCTGCCGCAGACTCTCCGGCAGCCGATCAAATATGGTGGATGGATAAGCGGTGCCCCTGCGCTGAAAATCAGGCTGTTCTCCATCGCGCAATGCGGCGGCATGATCCCGTGTCTCAAGAGCCTTTATGGCGGATTGGGCATCGGAAAATCCTGTGGGGCATCCTCGGGTCGCGCGGCGCTCAATCGCGTGACGCACATCGGCGACGCTGATCTCGCCGGTGCGCAGCTTTTGGGCATAATAGATTTCTGACATATACATGCGTTCCCCAGTGGCGATCTCCATCGCCTGCATCGCATCAGAAAAGCGCCGTGAAATAAACCCCCACATCGGGTTTACCGCGACAAAACCGTCCAGTGGCCAGACTGGGGCGATTTTTTCAAACACGTTGCCGGCGATTTCATTAACAGATTTTGCGTTCATGTTATGGCTCACTTATTGGCCGTCCTTTCTTCAAATTCAAATCGTTTCAGCTTGACCGCTTTGATTTTGCGCCAGCAGTGGTACCGACTTGCAAAAGCCATTCTTCATTGACCAAATCCATGATGTAAGCCGGTTTGCCGCAGTGCCAATATAAAAGCCGCTTACTGCGTGTACGTACAAGGCCCGCATATACGCCGGCCTCTGGCCGCTGATGACCTGCCATTGAAATACCCCCATCGCCAAGAGCAATCCGCAGATGAGCGGCAAAATAGCCCATGACTCGGGAGGTGTATTTCCTGTGCCATAGCCTCCGACGACAAATTGATTGGTGCCAAGGATCAGGTTGGAAACCAGAATCAGTAGCGGATACGTTGTGGCCAACAACGCAAGGCCGGCAATCCATCGCATCATCGATGCCTTGCTGTATCGGCCCGCAAGCGCCCGCCAGATCAGCAGACACCAGGATACTCCCAGTGTCAGCAGGAGGGGGAGATGATTGATTGGCACTTGCTTAAGCGCAGCTGAGCCTGCGGCTGCAAGCAGCATACCGATCGCGCATATCGCGGCGGCCACGTGCGCAATGCGGTGGTGCTGCCGGTGGAGCTTTCTAAGTTGAACGATGGGGGCTTTTTTGATCGTGCTGCCTGAGATAAGAAAGCAATGTGATTTGTATAGTCCGTGCGCGACCAGATGTATCAAAGCCAGGCCAAAAGCTCCCAATCCGCACTCAAGCATCATAAATCCCATCTGTGCGACCGTTGAGTATGCCAGTTGCCGCTTGACGCTGGTCTGCGTCATCATGGCCAGAGATCCGGTGATAATCGTGGCAATAGCTACAATCGTCAGCGCCATCAGGGGCGTTGGATCATTCAGCAGCAGCGGTGAAAAGCGAATAAGCAGAAATCCGCCGGCGTTTATAATTCCCGCGTGCATCAACGCGGACACCGGGGTGGGGGTTTCCATGGTATCAGGAAGCCAACTGTGGAATGGGAATTGCGCGGATTTAAGGCACGCCGCGGCAACCAGCAGCCACGCGATCCAGTTCCCGCCGGCAGCGTGTAAACTGGAATCTGCGGCGGCAAACAGCGGCTGAAACCGCCAGGTTCCAAACGTGCAATAACTGACCAGCAAGGCCCCGATAAGGCACAGATCGCCGCATCTGCTGACAATAAATTTCTTGCGCGCGGCCAAAATGGCACCAGGACGCGTCGAGTTAAATAGTAACAATTGATGCAGGCACAAGCTCATTGCCAGCCAAGCTAGAAAGAACAGCAGCAGATTGCCGGCAATCACCAAAGTTAATACGGCGGCAATTGTTCGGGCCAGCCACGTCATAAATTGCCCTTGCCGCACGTGTCCCGCCAGATAACTCGCGGAATACCGCGTGACAATGACCGCAAGGAAGCTTACCAGCATCAGCATGACCAACGCCACGTTGTCGATATAGATCCCCATCACCACCGACAAGGGGCCTTTGGCGCTCACGTCCAGGGGTTTGCCTCCCATAGCCATAAGCGTGCAAAGTATGGACGCGGCCAAGCCCATCCAGGCAGCGCCCACCACAAGACGATTGCGCCCCTGAACCGAGATCCGCCCATCGGCCCATCCCAAGCCCGCGGCCCACAAACTCACCGCGGGTAATACCGCCGTAAAAATTCGCAGTGACTCAAACATGAGGACTCCTTTACTAAAACCACCCAAAGTTTAGAGTTCATCTAAGTTAAGTACAATATATATATTGCATAGAATTCATATATTTTATAGAATATATAGATGGCCTTTTTGAACTACCATCATTTGCGTTATTTCCGCGCTATAGCCCATGCGGGAAATCTAAGTCGCGCGGCCCTGAATTTGAATGTTTCTCAATCCGCGTTAAGCATTCAATTGCGACAACTCGAGCAATCGCTGGGGGAAAAACTTTTTGAGCGTAAAAAACGGCGACTTATCCTCACCGAGGCGGGCCGCCTGGCGCTGGATTACGCCGATGTCATTTTCCGCACGGGCGATGAACTGATCGATACGCTTAAGCAGCGCTCGCCGGGTCGCCGACAGATCGTGCGCATCGGCGCGGTTGCCACCTTATCGAGAAACTTTCAACATGCGATGCTGTCACCGCTGCTTAACCGCCCTGACGTTGAGTTGGTGGTTCGTTCCGGTTCCATGCGCGACTTGCTGTCCGCTCTGCAAGCCCACTCCCTGGACATGGTGCTGTCCAACTTGCCGCTGCGGGCCGATTTGCAAATGGCCGGTCATTCGCATTTAATCAGTCAGCAAGTGGCAAGCCTGATTGGCAAACCTTCGAAGAAAGCCCCTCAATTTCGGTTCCCCGAGGATCTGCGCAGCATCCCGCTTATTGTGCCCAGTTTGGATAGCAGTATTCGATCATTGTTTGATGTCATGTTGGACAGACTGGGAATTCGCCCCGTCATCGCGGCGGAAGTCGATGACATGGCGACACTGCGTCTGCTGGCGCGCGATCACAACGGGCTGACGCTCGTTCCTCCCGTGGTGGTCAAAGGAGAGCTTTCCGCCGGCACGCTGGTAGAGTGGCATCGCATTGAGGGTATCACTGAAAGCTTTTATGCCATTACCGCAAGTCGCCGATTTCCCAGCGGTCTGATACGCGAAATCGTATCCAAGCCGCTGAAGGTATGAATCGTCCGCATACTTAAACGGATATGGCCTGCGCCGTTTTGATATTCACCCGGGGAGCGGAAGCTGACCTTCTCAACGACGCGGATAATTGCTAAACGCATGCAAGCGGTTCCCATGATCGGTGGGTGCCCCGCGGACCATCCATCACGAATCATGCGGCGGCGGCGGCGGCGCGCTTAAATATCCTTACCGATGCTCTTGTACGCCGCGGGAGAAAGGGCCCCGACTTCCGCCATCTCGGGAATGTTCAGCCACTCGGTAAGTTGCTCCGGCGCGGAGCGCTGCACGAATTGTCGGAAGCTTTCTTCCTCATCGAGGCGATTGGCCTTGTAGGCTTCCACAATCTGCTGGATGGATTTATGAACATAATCCGCGGGAACTTTTTTCAGGGCAACTTTGGCAAAGCCCGCGTCTCCGCCCAGTCCGCCACCCAGCACAATCTGATAGGCTTCCGTGCCGCGCTGGCCGCGGAAGTTGCATACCACGCCCATCAGGCCGATGTCGGCAATCTGATATTGGGAGCAACTGTTGGGGCAGCCGGTGACGCTGACCATAATCGGGGTATCAATGGCGACATGTGCCTCGAGATGCGCCAGAATACGTTTGGCGCGTTCTTTGGTTTCTACAATGGCCAAATTGCAAAACTGCGTGCCGGTGCAGGAAATTAAGTTGGTACGCCACAGCGGGGCGTGGGGGGGTAATCCGGCGGCATCCAATTCACGGGTCATGGCCGACACCGAGTCATTGGGAATATTAAGAAATATCAGATTCTGTTTATTGGACAGGGCTAATTGAGACAAGTCCTTTCCGGCAAACCGATTGGATATTTCCGCAGCCGCGCGCAACTGCTTGCCGCTGATACGACCCCGTTCAACCGGCACGCCGATATAGGAAAGGCCAAGCTGCTTCTGCGGGCCTGAACCAAGGTGATCGGTATGGGGGGCAAATTCCGGTGCGGCGATATTATCATCATGTTCCAGCTTAAAGCCGATATCCGCCTCAAGATAGTCACGGAATTTTTCCCAACCCCAGTCCGAGACCAGATACTTCATGCGTGCCCGCGTGCGTTTTTCACGATAGCCATGATCACGGAAAATGTGAGCAATGCCCCGGCACACCGCCGGCACCTGCTCCGGTGTTATAAACACCCGCAAACCTTGCCCGATATAAGGCTGACTGGATAATCCACCGCCCACCGTTACGCCATAACCGGCTTCTTCATGACCGGTATGGGGGCTGATCCGCTTGACGCCGAACATGCCGATATCGTTAATTTGCGGTTGATGGCAATGCAGATGGCACCCGGCCAGAGCGGTCTTAAATTTACGCGGAAAATTACTGAATTCCTTGTTTCCGTCCAGGAACATCTGGTTGGTGCGTTGCACCACGCCGGTGGCGTCAATGACTTCATCGGCTAAGTGGCCTGCCAGCGGGCAGCCGACAACGTTTCGCGGTGTATCGCCGCAGGCAAATTTGCTCACCAGTCCCACGCGTTCCAACCGTGGAAGAATTTCCGCCAGCGCCTCAATGGTCAGCCAATGCAGTTGAAAGCACTGCCGGGTTGTAATATCGGCAAAGCCATTGGCATATTGATCCACAATGTCCGCCACCTCCTGGAGTTGTCGTCCGGAGACAAAACCATTGGGAATGCGGATGCGGAGCATAAAGTGGCAAAGATTGGGCAAATGCTGATAAATGCCGAACCACCGCAATCGGACAAAGTCCTCCTCGGATATTTTTGCTTTGCGTTGGGCGCTGCGGATAACTTCCGCGCTATGGGCGTTGGGGATTGTCTTTTGGAATAGTTCAAAATCTTTAGGGCTTAAAAGCTCTTCCAGCGGTTGGGTAACCTCTGCGGCGGCATATTGAAAAATATTCTCCCAGACATCCAAGCCGTCCTTCGCAAGTTTAATGGCTTCAACCTTATTAAGCTTCTTGCCATCGGCGGTCACGATATTACCAGTTTCTGTGCTCATAGTTTCAACAACTCCAATTAACAAAATCCCATCATACAGATAGGAATTTGAATAGTCAATAAAATGTCAATATTTATAGCTTATATCATCCATAATAAAACCTAATACATATATGTTTAGTAGGTAATTATTAATCCCCTCAGGCGCTGGCGGAGTGTTCGCCGGTATGGGCTGGTGGGGCAGACAGGGTCGTTGAATCAACTGCGGGCTGCTTGATCTTTTCCATGAGCTGTTCGACGGGCACACCGAGCGTTTGGGCGATTAAACGAAGCGTTTCGCGCTGCGGGCGGTTAATTTCGTTGCGTTCAATGCGGGCAATGGTCTTGGAATCAATGCCTGGAAATTCGTCCCTGCCCAGCCGTCGCTGTTTGCGGGCACTGCGAATCAATCCGCCCAGTGAATCATTCTGTGTCAGTTCCATCCGCCGTAAAGTCCGCCGGAAATTGGCGTCAAAGGCGCTGATAATCTGGTGCGATTCCCAGTGTCGGGAGCCAATTCTCACTACCGCTCCGTCTTGCTCAATCTTCATTTCCCGGATATCGGCCATATCTCCGCTTTGGTCAAACCAATGTTTGGGCAGGCACAAGGCGGATAAATCAGCCCGGAAAACAGTTACCGCCGCCAACGCTGTATCCGGCACCGCGCCAATCAGCCGTGCGGACTCCCCGGCGATGATGGCGTCGCAGAGCCGTCTGGCATTTCCCGGAAAGGCGGAAATGCATAACGGCAAAACGCGATGAAATCCGCGCAGAAGAAATGGGAAAATCTCCGCCCGCGGCAACCAGGGAATGACCAGTACGCCCGCTTTCCGCGGTGAACTGACCACCGCATGGGCGATGCCGTCGAGGCTAATGTCATTGGCCGCGACGATCACCGAGTTGAGTTTGCGGCGTGCCGCCAACCGCGGCACTTCCTCGGGAGTCTCAATTAACACCACAGACCGCCGCTCTAAGAAGCGTTGTGCTCTGTCTGATTCATTATGTGGTTCATTTCCATTCATCATCCGTAACCGTTCAATTTCCGGAGCATGTTTGAGAATAATGCTTACATCCGCACTATTCTCAGACCGGCTCATGTATCTGATTTCTATCCTACGATAGTCTGCATCCAAATGCGAGCGAGAAATTGAAATACAAACTCCACTGCGGGAATTGGACTTTAATTTGGAGAGCCGGCAATACCTTTGACTTCAGATCGCCGGGCTAAGGCTCGCAAGCGCGCTCCGATTCCCAAGCCTGCGGCAACACTGTGACGAATTGCCGATTATCGGCTATTGTATGCACTTATACATTGCGCGGCGGCGATGATGAACCATAGTTGAAAGGAAATGCCTATGTCCCTCCTGGTTACCGGTTCCATTGGTATTGATTGCGTTACTACACCGCATGGAAAGCGGGAAAATATCATCGGAGGATCGGCGGTTTATTTCAGTTGGGCGGCGGCGAACTTTTCCAAGGTGCGCCTCGTGGCGGTGGTGGGAGATGATTGTCCAAGATCCTTTGAAAGCGCATTTAAGCACCCTGAAATTGATACCGCCGGCTTAGAACGACGGGCCGGGAGCAAAACCTTCCGCTGGAGCGGCAGTTATGATCCCACCATGAATGAGGCAACGACCACGGCCGTGGTTCTCAACGTGTTGGCTGAAAAAACCCCAACCGTTCCTAAACAGTTTGCCGATTCAAAAATTGTGTTCCTGGCGGCCACGCATCCAGCCCTGCAAATGGAGCTTTTGGCACAGGTAAAATCGCCCAGGCTGGTGGTTGCCGACACGCGCGATCTTTGGATCAGCCAATATCATAAGGAATTAATCGCCAGTCTTAAAAAAGTGGATGGACTGGTGCTCAATGATCTGGAAGCGCGATTGCTGACCGGGCAGGTGAATCTGCCGGCGGCCATGAAACAAATTCGCAAAATGCTTAAGCCCTCCGGCCCGCGCATGGTGGTGCTGAAAAAAGGTGAGCACGGCTGCTTAACCCTATATGAAGATATGCTTTTTCCGATGCCGGCCTATCCGACCGAAAAGGTCATCGACCCCACGGGTGCCGGTGACAGCTTTGCCGGCGGGATGCTGGGCTATCTTGCCGGCTTGCCGAGGTGGTCGGCGTTGCATGTCAAGCAGGCTGTGGTGGCGGGAACGGTGATGGCGAGTTTCACGATACAGGGTTTTTCACTTGACGGCCTGAAAAAAGCCAATAAGACTGTTATCGCGGCCCGAATGGCGGAGTTTAAGAAAATGCTGACCGCCGGATTAGTTAAATAGGCAGTCCCGGTAAAGGGGAGAATCCGGAAGACGGAATTTTCTTGTTGAACAATTCGTTGTTGCCGGTAAGATGGCGGCTTGTACTATCGGGTGGTAAGCCCCGCATACGGTCTGTGAAGGCGTGAAATGCCGTGCGGCTTTAGAAATGGTATGAAACCTCCGGTAAAGCCGATACTAAAAGAGAGACGGGGCGTAACATTGCGGCGGAGTTGGTAATACCGCTTTGTATAACTTTGAAACGCTGGGAATTGGATGCTATGTCGATGAGGAGTTTGTGAATGAATCGCATGCGATGGCGGCTGGGTTTTATGGCGATTCTGCTGGGGCTGGCGATGGGTTTATCTCCCGTGGTCCAGGCAGCAGCTCCAATTAGCAAGGCCGCGGCAAAAAAGGCCGGCTTTGAGCGGCTGTGGGAATTGCCCGTGGGCTTGGGTGCTCACACGGGCGATTCCGTTGCCAAATTATGGCAATTGGGAAACGACTTAATCGTTCTAACCCGTCACGGCTACATGGTCTGTATCCGTGCTCATGTTGGTACCATTCGCTGGACCATTAAAATTCCGGGTACAGCCGGCAGCATCTCCCAGCCAAAACCCTTTGCCAAAGATCAGTTCATGCTCCTGGTAAGCGGACACCTGCTTATTCTGAACTCGCGGAATGGTGCAATTATTCACAATAAATCATTGCACCTGGCACCGGGTACCAATCCGATCATGAAGAATAATACGATTCTCATCGGATCATTACATGATCGAATGTATGCGCTATCTGC
>JAKATV010000420.1 GCA_021818565.1 Planctomycetota bacterium | reverse complement strand
CTCCGCCTGCACCTGATCCCACGTTCGCACACGGATGCCGGCAATTTCCATCTGGGGATGCAGCAATTGCAACTGATGCACGACATGCGCGATTGCTTTGCGGGCGGCCAGAATATTGGCCTCACTGGAATCATGCCGCACCAGTACCTGAATTTCACTGCATCGTCCCGGCCGCACTCCACCGGACAGCAGATCCTGCCGTTGCATAAATGCCATTTTCTGCGCGACATGAAACGGGATATAAACAGTTTTAGAATCGACGGCGTAGACGCGCGTGCGGGAATCATCCACGATGACAAAACGCCGGCTTTGCGGCTGGGCCAGCGTCGCTTTCATCGTCACCGGCACCATGGTGATAATGACCGGAGAAAAACGAACCCCCGGCGGTCGATGATAATGGCCAAAACGATCCCGCTTATACAGTCCCAGATCAACACCGATCACGCAGCCATTTTTGGGTTCGTCGGCACCGGTCATATACCGACTGGCGGCCTGTGGCGGCGGAGTAAAGCTTGGAGCCTTGGGTACCAAGGCCTGCCGTAACGCCGCGGCACTGCGAAAAGCTTCATTGGGCAATGCCTGCACCATACGCAGATCACGATCCGCGCGATTTTCTTTATAGACCGCCTGCTGATAATCTTCATGGGCGATGACCTGCCAATGCTGCCGGATGGCGGCAAACCAGGCATGATTGCCGATGGGCTTAAGATTCGCATAATGCCGCTGGCGAGCCTCTTCGGTCTTAGCGGCCGCAAGCAGCCGCTTTTGCGCGTACGCCAAGAGCTTGGCTCGTGTCGTGGGGAAGCCCACGCCGCGCAAATCCGCCACGGCCTGCATAGGTGCTTTATATTGCCAGAACAGGCTGCTTCCGAAGGAACTTACTTTGGATTCACTTCCCGCTTCCACGCCCATGACCTGGACACCAGTATTGACTTGAAATTCCGGCAGATTAAAAAGGCCATAACCGCTGATCACGGGCGTACTGGCTTTCACCTGCGGCAACAGGGCCAAGCGTTTTTGAAGTTGCCGATAATACGGAAATCCGGCCATCGAATCGCTCTGGATCACCACATCGCCCATCAGCGAACGCCCCGCGTCCCGCACGCGGTTGACAAACCCGGTCATGATGCTATTAACGATAATCAGCATCATGACGCAAAGCCATACCGCCAGCACGGGAAACAGCACAATACCCTTGCGCGTCAGATAACGGAAACAAAGAAATATCTTATACATCAATGAATCAGGAATGTACCGTCAGTGTGAACCGCCGGTGAAATATCCTTGTCCTTTTTCAGGTCTCTTGGGCCGGGACAGGGGAAGTTCCGGTCGCCCCACGGGATTTAAGCAACGGGAATAACACCACGTCGCGTATGCTGGTTCTATTGGTCAGCACCATCACCAGTCGATCTATCCCGATTCCCAGTCCTCCCGCCGGCGGCATTCCGTGGCACAGCGCCGCGATAAAGTCATGATCCATGCGGGCCATGGAATCCTCCTCTCTTAAGCCCGCAAGCTGGGCCGAGAACGTTTCGTACTGTATAAATGGGTCATTAAGTTCGGTATACGCGTTCGCCAGTTCCATACCGGCGATATAAAGCTCAAAGCGTTCCGCCAGATGGGGCATGTCCACTTTCCGTTTGGTCAACGGACATAAGCCGGCAGGATAATCGTAAACAAATACCGGTTGATCATAGTCATGAAGTTTTGGCTCGGCCAAGCGTTCAAAGAGCGTTCCCACCACTACGTCATGATCCATCTTGTCCACCTCGGCCAGTCCATGCTCTACGGCGCGTTGCCGCACCGCGGCATGGTCCGTCATAGGTACACCCACATGCTCAAGGAATAGATCGCTGTAGCTAACGCGTTGAAATGGTGGAGTAAAATCGATGATTCTTTCACCGTACGGAAGTTTTACCCTGTCCACGGTGGTGGCAGGTCCATTAACCGCAGCGTGACGCGCTGCCGCCAGAGATGCCAGCAAGGTTTCGGTAAGTTCCATCATGCCGGCCAGATCGCTATACGCCTGATACAGTTCCAACATAGTAAATTCTGGGTTGTGGCTGGTATCAATGCCTTCATTACGGAAATTCCGGTTGATTTCATAAACCCGTTCCATGCCCCCCACCAGGAGTCGCTTAAGAAACAGTTCCGGACTGATACGCAAAAATAATTCAATATCCAGGGCATTGTGGTGGGTCACAAAGGGCCGTGCCGCCGCCCCGCCGGGAATCGCCTGCATCATGGGCGTTTCCACTTCCACGAATTGCCGGGCCGCAAGGAATTCACGGATCGAACCCATGATGCGGGAACGAGCCAGAAAAACATCCAACGAATCAGCGTTTGCGGCCAGATCAAGATAGCGCTGGCGATACCGTGCTTCAGTATCCGCCAAGCCATGAAATTTTTCCGGCGGTGGTAATAACGCTTTGCCGGCCAATCCAAAATCATCGGCCCATATCGTGATTTCACCGGTTTTTGTATGCCCAATCTTGCCGGCAAACCATGCAATATCTCCCAGTTCCAGCAATTTGACTTGATCCCACCGCAGTGCCAGAAACTGCTTGGCCAGACCAATTTGAATTTTGCCGGTCCAATCACTGATGGTAATAAAGATCAACTTGCCGATGTCGCGAAGCAGCGTAATACGCCCGGCCACTTTAGCGGACGGCCCGCCATCATGGGGCGTGTCAGCGGTGTGCAAACTTCGCGCCGCCGCTGCGGATATCAATGCTTCTATGCGTGTGCCGAATGGGTCTGTACCACTAGCCCGCCATTTCTCCAGCCGTGCAAGACGGAACTTAAATTCTGGATTATCTGATTGAAGCATGTTTCCTCATCTACATTCAACAAAGCGATGTATTGTAGCGGTCAACGCCATCCGTGAAAACTGCCGGCATCAATTAATATGACAAATCGTTGGCCACCCGACGACGCCACAGCCTGAGTAAAGCGGCAAGAACCTCCGGCCACCGCTATAATCGGTCAGGATGTTAACCGGAGCGTGACTTGCGATGAGTTATGAGCTGATTGTATTTGATATGGATGGCACGTTGACGTTCGACGCCTTGGATTTTGACACGCTACGGAAAGAACTGGGGCTGCACGTGCGACATCCGATCTTGGAGTGCATCGATAATTTGGAACCCAACCAGCGGCAACAGGCCTGGGAAACATTGCATCGTCATGAGGCGGCGGCGGCGGAAAAATGCCAATTACGCCCCGGTGCGGAACAGGTACTGGAAAAATTGCGGCAGCGCGGCCTGAAAACCGCCCTTCTTAGCCGCAACAGCCAGCGCAGTGTGGAAACGGTACTGCGGCGTTATCCAATCGCTTTCGACCACGTAGCATCGCGGGATCAGCCCCCGATTAAACCGGCGGCCGAAAGCCTTCTAAGAATTTGCCGGGTCTTGCAGGTCAGGGCTGAAAAGACATTAATGGTAGGTGATTACGTTTTTGATCTGCAGGTCGCGGAGAATGCGGGCACCCACAGCGTCCTGCTCATTGAACCGGACTCCACGCCGCCCAATTTTGCGAAGCACGCAACTTATCTGATTCGGCAGTTAGAGGATATTGAACTTCTGGTTGCTGCGCCGGAAGAGTTTTTAAATACGCCAACCATGATCGAGGCAACAAAACGATGAAACATTTACGCCGGAATTATCAAAATGCTCCATGGCCGCCAATGCGTGACGTGCTGGCCACGGTCATCATACTGCTGGCATGGGCTTACTGGGGGATGCAGGGGGCAACCGCGCAACAATCTACCGAGATGTCGGCACCAGCCGAGAATTCACAGCCAGCGGCGGAGCATGCCGAAATCCTTACGATTCTCAAGGCTCTGCAGCAGCGCGGTAAGACGCTGCATAATTTTCAGGCCCATCTGGTTGTGCAGGTGCATCATCTGCGAACTGATGAAAAAGATATGAATATCGGCCATATCTGGTATCAGCAAAATAATGGAACCACAAAATTTGATATCCGCTTTAATATGCTGGTGGTCGATGGAGCCATTGCCAAACGCCATGCGGATCATGATATTGTTTTTGACGGACATTGGCTGATTGATCGTAACGGCAGTGCTAAGATATTTCGGAAAATTGAGATCGCTGCTCCCGGGAAAAAATTTAACCCGTTGCGCCTTGGTCAAGGGCCGATCCCCATTCCTATTGGCCAAAAGCCCGCGGATGTGGAAAAGGAATTTCACGTTCAACTGCTGAAAAACAAGAAAATGCCGCCGCATACCGTGGGTTTAAAACTTGTCCCACGTGATAAATCCGCGTTTACCTTTGTGGAAGTGGATTTCTGGATCAATACACACGACTGGCTGCCGGTTAAAATTATCCGCACGGATCCCGATGGAACTCCCACGACCGCCGTATTAAGCAAGATTGTCCTGAATAAACCCATGCGGCACAATTTTCATTTATCACCGCCGGGACAGGGATGGACAGTCGTGGTGAAACATTACCACGACCACTGACATTACACGGTTAGTCGTGCGTGCCACCGAGAGAAATAGTTTCCATCGTGTGATTATCTTCTTTGTGCCGCACGGATCCACTTCCATCAGCCGCCGAAGTAATCCGAGAGGATCTTCTTTTTGCTGCTTGGCGGATTCTGGGCAATCAATGCGGGGGCCGTCGTCACAATAATCACGCCGGCCATGGCACCGGGAAATCCGTGTACGCCCGGGCGATGTGCCGGCTGCACGCTGTGATGATAAATCTTGGAAAGTATGGCATGCACCGGGCAGTAATATGGATATATCCCCGGCTTGGTCAGAACTACTTTATAACTATGCACACCCGCCTTAGGCCCGGTGGTTCCCATGAGCATTCCTGAATTAATGGCGGGATTCGGCTTGCCCGTCAGCGGGTAGTAGCCGTCAACCATGTGATCTCCAGTATCTTCGTTAATAAAAATTACCGGCTCGCCGGGGGCAACCGCCACAATGGACTCCACAAACGCATTGGCACCGTCCATGTGAATGTAGACGGGCTTCATAGACAATCCGGCAGGCGCAACCGGGGACTTGGCTATCAGAGGCCGCATGGGGTGGAACACCAGCAGTGTTGTGGTAAGCACCGCGCCAAGAATAAAAGAAGCAATACCAATTCTAACTGTGGGACTCATCAACTGACTCCATAATTACCAGAAATAACCTATAAATACATCGCTGACACTTTATACGACTGCCGATGGGGATAGGATCTCAAAAGTTTCCGTTTTTATATCACGCCGCGACTGCCAAAGCCGATGGAGCGACAACCCGCCGACGTACAGATAGCCAAACATAAAAATAAGCATAAAGGGCACGCATGATGCGGCACGATTAAACCACAAGGCAATCGTGATACACGCCAGCAAGTACAGTCCAATGGCCACTTCCGCAAATGGAATCCACTGCGCTTTATGGGTAAAAGCCCCGGCACGCCGCTTCCATTGATCCGGAGATTCATTAATTCCGACACCATATTTCGGTGTCCGCACAAATTCGCTCTGATGCCCCGCCAAGCCCTCAATAACCGCGATGGCGTTGGCGAGACTTATCCCCATTCCAATGGCCATTAAAAAGGGAACCAGCAGAATGCCCGCTAGATAATTCTCTTTAATTTCCCGCTGTGCCACCACATAAAAAGTGCCGGCAGAAAACGTCAGGAGTGTGAAAAGCACCGACATAACCAACCATAAAATCGGATAGGTCGCCGACAGCTCACCGGCACCCGCAAAGCAAAAAGCCGGGAAAAACAAAATGGCAACCAATACCGCCAAGGGATAAACCACACCGGAGGTAAGATGAAAAAATGCCTCAATTTTTACCCGTAACGGCTGCGTTGAGCGTAATACCGTTGGCAGCAGTTTCACCGAGGTTTGAACACTGCCTTTTGTCCAGCGATGCTGCTGTTGCTTGAATGCGGTAATTTCCGGCGGCAACTCGGCCGGTGAAGTTACGTCACCGAGATATTTAATCCGCCAACCGCGCAACTGGGCGCGATAAGATAAGTCCATGTCCTCGGTTAGAGTATCATGCTGCCAACCGCCGGCATCAACAATAGCGGTCTTCCGCCATACGCCGCCGGTACCGTTAAAATTGATGAATCTGCCGCTGCGGCTGCGCGCGGTATGCTCAATAACAAAATGGCCGTCGAGAAAAATAGCCTGCGATCGTGTCAGCAGCGATTGGGTTCTATTGAGATGCTCCCAACGGGTTTGCACACAGCCAATTTGCGTATCGGTAAATTCATGGATAACTGATCGCAACATTTCCCGGCGCGGCACGAAATCCGCATCAAAAATAGCTATAAATTCGCCAGTTGCGCAGGCCATGCCGTTTTCCAAGGCCCCGGCCTTGAATCCCCTGCGATCGGTTCGGTGGATGTACTGAATATCAAAGCCTTGTTGTCGAAATTGTTCACAGGTCTGTCGGGCAATCCCCGCGGAACAATCCGTGGAATCATCGAGTACCTGGATTTGCAGCAGTTCGCGGGGGTAATCCAGAGCACAAACCGCCGAAATTACCCGTTGCGTAACATAGCGTTCATTAAACAGAGGTAGTTGTACGGTAACGCGTGGCAGAACAGTAAATTCCACCGGCTTACAGGGAATTTTCTTTGAATTTCGGTAATACAGGAATACCTCCCAGTACCGATGCATACCGTAAATAGTCAACACGACCAAGCATGCGAAATAAAGCGTAATGGGAACAAATTCTAACGTTTCTTGCATCATTCCTTATCCCGAAAGCGCCCCCGCGGATTCCGTTAACCATTGAAGCACCACGCGCCCACTGGTGCCTACACCTAGTTGAGTGTACGTCCTGTAAAAGTTGTTTGCAATACCTGATCGTCAATTTAACGCTTTCAGGAATTATTTGCCTTGTTACTACGCGGAAATTCCGTTATCCATATTTTCGTAATTCTTCTGTATTTTGCTTATCAGGTCGTGCGCCTCCTGAGTTCCAAGTTTGCCCGGATGCCAGGGAACAAAAAAACCATCATCGCTTTTTCGCGGAATAATATGGTAATGCGCATGATGAACTGATTGCATGGCTTCAACGCCGCTATTAAGAAGAATATGACATGCGGGGGCTTGAACGGCGGCACATATTGCACGCGCCAGAGCCGGGAGTTCATGCCCTAAATCCGCAGCGAGCTTGGGGGGCATATCGAATATATTGCGAACGTGATGCTTGGGAATTACCAGGCTGTGACCGACCACCACCGGGCCAATATCCAGAAAGCACAAAATATTTTGATTTTCTATAATTTTCTGACAGGGAATTTCACCGGCGATAATCCTGCAGAAAATACATCCGCTGCTGTGCGGGGAGTGCTCTGACATGCAACGCTCCAAGAGTCATTTCAGGGGACATACTTAACTGCTTTTCAGTTTGCTTAAAACCCCGGGGATATCGGGAAAAAGCCGCCGTTCCAATTCACCGATTTTTTCAACGCGCCGCGCATGGCGGCCATCTTCAAAGGGCGCTTTTATCCAGGCCGTTACGATACGGCGGATCAATTCACCGCCCAGTAAATCTACCGCCAGGCACAACACGTTGGCATCGTTGTATCGGCGCGAAATTTCAGCGGTCAATTCATCGTGACAGATGGCAGCGCGAATGCCGGGAATTTTATTGGCCACAATCGACATTCCAATCCCGCTGCCATCAAGCAGAATGCCTACCTGAGCTTTGCCTTCCACAATGGCCAGCGAGGCAGGGACGGCAAAATCCGGGTAGTCACACGCCTTGGCGTCGAAGGCACCAAAGTCCTCCACGCCATGGCCTTCCATCCGCAACTGCTCGATGAGCTGTTGTTTAATGTTAAATCCACGATGATCACAGGCCAAGGCGATATTCATAATTCCATCTCCACAACGCGGTTACGAATCAGTTTTTCCAGCCGTTGTGCTGTTTTTCTATAAGCTTGCTCGCCCTTGCCAATCGGGTCATCAATATCGCCGTCGGGGTCCAAGGTGAACGTTTTTTCAGCCGCGGTCGGCATTCGAGATATTATTTCTTCACGATGCGCCTGCGTCATGGTAAATATCATATCGGCGCGCCGCAATAAATCATCCGTCAGCGGTGCCGATCGGTGCTTTTGAATATCAACCCCCATTGCCCCGAGCACTTTTACCGCCTCTACGGCTGCCGGCATGCCGCCTGCGGCGTGAACGCCGGCCGATCGAACCACGATATGCCGACTTGGCAGTTCAGCCGACGGAATATTAAGTTTCTCCGCAAGGATTT
>JAKATV010000456.1 GCA_021818565.1 Planctomycetota bacterium | reverse complement strand
AACGTCGCGAGGCGGCGGGAACTCCCGAGGAGAAACTTGCCGCCAAGGCTATTACGGAAGCTGTGACTGCGGCGGAGGAACTTTCCAATCGCGGGGTGGTGCAGTCAATCGGAGAACTCAAATCCAGCATCGGGCGACTGCTGGGAGAACTCTCCGACCGGCTTGAAGAACAGGTTGCCCGGTACACGCAGGTGCAGCGGGCGATCATCGCCAAAGACCATGAACTGAAGGATATTTACGAAATACAGCGATCCGCTTCGACGCTCACGGCATTGATTGACACGCATGCGCGACAGCGTGAAAAGATGGAGCAGGAAATCACCGCAGCCAAGGAGCAACTTGAGAGTGAAGTCGCGCAGACTCGGGAATCCTGGGAGCAGGAGAAACGGCAGCGCGAAGCCGAAATAAAAGAACGCGATGTGGCCGAGCAGAAGCGCCGCGAGCGGGAGAAGGAAGAATATCGATACAGTTTTTCGCGCGAACAGCAGCAGGCCAAGGATCAGTTCGCGGACCAGATGGCCAAGGCGCAAAAAGAATGGGACGAACGCAAGGCTAAATTGGAGGCGGACCTTGCCCAGCGTCAGCAGACGATCAAGAGCCAGGAACAGGAAGTAATTGAACTGCGCCAAAGGGTGGAGGCGTTCCCGAAGGAGTTGGACGCAGTAACCGCCAAAGTGATCAAAGAGACAACCGCACGCCTGCAACAGGAGGCCACAGCGCGCGAGCAACTGTTAAAACAGGAGTTTGAAGGCCAGAAGAATGTGCAAAGCACGCGAATTGCTTCGCTGGAACAGCAGGTTGCAGAGCAGGCCGAGCGTTTGACCAAGTTGCTGGGGCAGGCGGAAAAGGCGTATGCTCAGGTACAGGAAATTGCGGTGCGGGCGATTGAAGGGTCTGCCAGCGCCAAGCAACTGGCCCACTTGCAGCAGCTTCTGGCCGAGCAGGGGCGCAAGCCGGCATCGGAACGATGAGTTGTGGCCGGAACGATCACATGCTGGTTAAGACCTGCAGAATCGGGCGATTTCCGGATAAATGGCGCGACCGCACGTTTTTTTTGAATAGGTACATACCTGTCTTTAACTGTCTCAAGGCAGTCAAATCAAGGCTGGTTGTCAAACGCGGAACGCTACGGCAGGGGTGGTGCCGGCAATGACTTGGGACAGAAATTCTTCCGCCGGGACCGGGCGGCCAAAATAATAACCCTGGAAAATGAGGCACCCTCGCATTTTGAGAAACGCCACCTGTTCCGCAGTTTCCACGCCCTCCGCGACCACGCTCAAATCATGATGATGGGCCACGGCCAAAATGGCCTCAACCAGGGCCGCGTCATTGGGATCGGTGGGCGCATCCTGAATAAAGGTGCGATCAATCTTGAGTTCCGAAAGCGGCATTTTCTTCAAATAGCCCAAGGAAGAGTAACCGGTTCCAAAATCATCAATTGAAAAATGAAGCCCCGCGTGCCGGAGCTGGTTCATTTTGCTCACGGCATCTTCGGGATCATTCAAAAACACGCTTTCGGTTATCTCCAACGTCAGATGATCTGGATCAATTGCCGAAGCTTCGACCGCAGTTTTAATGTGATCAACAAAATCGGGGATCCGGAAATGCCGCGCGCTGATATTAGCGGCGACCCGAATATTACGTCCTGCCATCTCCAGACGTCGGATTGCCCGGCAGGCCTGTTCGAGCATCCATGTGTCCATGGGAATGATAAGCCCAGTGTCTTCCGCCACTGAAATAAATGTCATCGGTGAAATTAATCCCCCCTCCTTATTACGCCAGCGGATCAGGGCTTCAGCGCCGACGATGGTTCCGTTTTGATCAACCTGCGGCTGCAAAAACATGCGAAAGTCCTGTCTGACCAGGGCGTCCCGCAAATCGTGCTCAACGGACATGCGCACCTGCGCCGCCGCCTGCATGGCCGGCTCGAAATAACCGGTGGAATTGTCCCCCGAGTCCTTGGCCTTGTACATAGCGGCGTCCGCCTGCTTGAGCAGGTCGGAGACGGAATCGGCGTTTTTTGGAAAAATGGTAACGCCCATGCTGAGGCTGATCTCATGTTCATAATCGCCGATTTTGATAGGATCACAAACCGCCTTGCGAATTCTCTCCGTCACCGTGCATGCAAGCTCGGTCGCGGTTTTGGGATCGTTGGACAAGTTGGACAACAGGAGCACAAATTCATCTCCGCCCAACCGGGCGATGGTATCCTCACCCCGCTGGCAATGAGCCAAGCGTTTGGCTAATTTAATGAGCAATTGGTCTCCAACTTCATGGCCGCAGACGTCATTGATATTTTTGAACCGGTTGACATCCATGAATACCACCGCTCCGTGTTGACCGGTGCGTTGCGACGTCGCCAGCGCTTGGGTCAGGCGATCCATGAACAGCCGCCGGTTGGGAAGTTCAGTCAGCGGATCGTAGAACGCCAGTTGCGCCAATTCTGATTCGTTTTGTTTCTGCCTGGTGATATCGCTTTCTACGCTCACCCAATGAGTAATTGTGCCACTCTGGTTGCGTACCGGCGCAAGGTGCAGGTTAACCCAGAAGGAGGTGCCATCTTTGCGATAATCGCGAAGAACCGTCTCACAGGCATGGCCATTGCGCAAGGCGTCGCGAATAATCGCGTGCCCCGGCTGGTTATGGTCGGTGCCGTGCAAAAATCGTGGATTCTTTCCCTGAATCTCTTCAAGTTTGTAGCCGGTGAGCTTCTCAAAGGCTGGATTGACATAAATAATTGACGGATTCGGCACCGAGGTCTCCGCAATTACGATGCAGATTCCATCCATAGTCGATTCGACGGCTTGCTTAAAAAGCCGAAGATTGTCTTCCGCGAGTTTGCGTGCCGTGACATCATGCGAAATGGAGAAAATGATTTTTCTGCCTTGAAAATCAAGGCACACCGAGCAAACCTCCACATCTCGAATTTCTCCCTGGGCCAGTCGGTATTGAAACACAAAATGGTTTTCGTTGCCGACGGCAACTGTTGCCAGCATATTGGACAATTCCTGGCGCGGCAGCGTGTTGATATCCCAGATGTACATGTTCTGAAATTGCTCGCGCGACCAGCCATAAAATTTAACGGCTGCCTCGTTGGCATCGGTAATTTTTCCGTCCACGGTATCAATCAACAGCATCATGGCCGGACTTTGTTCAAACAGTTGTCGGAAACGCTGTTCGCTTTCCGCGACTGCCAGTTCCATGCGGCGCTGGGCGGTCGTCTTATCGTGGAGACGCCTCTGGGCCGCCGACAGGCGACGGTAGGGTTCGCGAAGTCCGATGATAAACACATAATGCAAAATCAAGGCGAATCCCGCCAGTCGATACGCGTCGGCCAGCAATACTGTTTGAGGTGTCCAAACCAGCGTAGCAGCAAGAAACAATACACTGCACAGCAGCAGTACCATGGCCGGGATTAGGTTGGCACTGCTGTATCCGCGGACGGATTCCCGACCACGCCACGCCGCGATTATTCCCAGCACATAAATGCCTGCTGCGGCGGCAAGGCCCAGTGGCGGCAGCGTGGAGGCTATAAAAACTAAGGTACTTGCGAATTGATGGTATGCGAATATGGCCGTTCCGGTTATCACCGTTAAAGCCGGCGCGGCGGCGAGCACCATCGGCTTCGCCTGAAGCCAGTGGAATCGCTTATTTGGCCAAAACGCCATAAATGCCAAAGCCCCGGCCACCAGCAAGTGGGTGATAATGGCTAGATTGATCACTTGCCGGGAGGCGAGCAATTTAAGCGGTGCGGACAGACCATCAAAAAAAAGCAGTCGGCCGGTTGCCAGCAACGCCACATTGCCAAAGGCCATCACCAGCACAAATCTGGCGAAGAATCGCTCAACCTGAAAAAACTCCCAACTCGCCAGAAAAACCAGCGCGGCAAACGTCGCCGTAGCGGCTTGCACGGCAAACTGTATCCGCAACAGGGTGGGCAGGCTTACAGGTTGGGGGAAAGTCAGAGCACCCCATGCGAGCGGGGGTGCTATCAAGAGAACCAGCGGTATCGCCCAATGGAACTTTTTGTCTCTATTCGTCGCATGGTCAAATACGGCCGTGGATTGTTTCGTTGATGATGGCCTATCTGGCGTATGAGTCGGTATGTCGGCGTCCGAGATTCGGTTTGTTGGAGAAGTCATCATGCCTATTTCCATACAATGCCGGGTTGCGTAGCATCCTTTTTTTGAAAGGACGTGCGAGATGGTGCCTGTTGTTCTTAAAAGAACTTCTGTCAATACATGGACCGGCAGCATCCCGAATTATGTCCAGCTACGCAAACAGCTATGCGTATTACTTATCGGATGATTGTTATGCTCTATATAAGGAAAGTCCATAACCTTTATAATGTGAGTCTGGACGAAGAAACATGATTTTCGCGGTTTTTCGGCGATTGCGTGCCAGCCTCGGCGATCAATTATACGAAAACCCCATATTTATAAGGCCCGATGACTGATTTCATGGGCTAAAAAGCAGGGTCTTTTAGTTTTCAGGTATGGATAGATTTTCAGGGGACGGCTTGGTCAAATTTCCCAATAAATCGTTCCGTCCCAGAACGTCACGAGACAAAAAAGACCTAATTAAGGGAAAACTAAAAGACCCTGGGCTAAAAAGCGCAACATCTTATAAAACTTTGATTTGTAGTATCGCTTCCCCCGAACTTACTCTTAACCAGAAGCGGGGCATATCGACTTAGGTCTTGGTTGGGTGTGGCCATATTTTATGGGATACGTTCACAAGCCTGTTACCGCGTCGGCGAAGAACCGTAATCGCCAAGCCGAACGTGAAGAGCGAAAGCTCCATGGGTTCGGGCACGGGTTGCTCGGCCGGCGTCGCAAGGTTGTCGCCGGAAAACGTGATGGATGTCAAGACTCCGGATGCGGTACCAGAATATGAAGCCGCGTCCGGATTACCCATCGAAAAGAAGGCGTATTCACCGCTCTGCCCGAGTTGTGTGCTGTCGTTGTAAGCCAGTGTGCCCGAATTGAATAGGCCATTGAATGTTCCACCGGCGGGGCTGGCGACATAAAATTCGATGCTTTGCGCGCCGGCGTTGCCCGATGCGAATTTGCTGCTGCTGAGGCTTGAAACGGTGCCCACCGCGTCGGCCGTGGTCGGTACAAGATAAGAAGGATATTCCGTCTGATAGACCACCTCCGCAAAATCGGCCGAACTATAAGTGATGGAGCCTATTCCGACACCGCTGGCTGCCAATTGCCCGGAGAGAATCAACGATGAATAGCGGGCGGTGATGGCCAAAGGGCCTGAACCGGTGGTCGGAAAGGATATGCCGATCGTGGCGTTGCCATTGGCGCTGTTAAACGCCAATCCGGTGGAATTAAGGGTCAAACCTGCCAGTCCTCCAGTGGCGTTCTCCGTGGACCCCACGCGGTTGCCGGAACCTGCATCAGCCGCCAGCGTGAAGCCGATGTTATTTCCCAGAGAATCTTCAAGCGATCCGACGGTCGAAAGAGGTATGGCATCTGCATAGGAAGATCCCGTGCCCGTCGGATGCTGAAAATCGAAGGTAAAACTGTTGGCCATCGCGGATTGGGCAACGATAAGCGATGAGGTCAGCATACAAGCAGTCATCCGTTGAGTACGGGATTTCATTACAAAGTTCTCCTGTTTTACCGATTCGCGTCAGACCTTTTCTACGTTCTGGTGTCGTGGCGTCAACCGTTAAGCCTTCACTTCTCAATTCCGGTGGCAACTCGAAATCTCAAACTCAAAAGGGTGCCCGTGGCCCGTGTAAAAACCATTTCATGGCGTTACGCCTGCAAAACCATATTTCAATCACCCATACGCACCTTCAGTGGGAACCATTACACCTCATCCGGCCTTTAGGCGTTTGGACCACGGGGCGTGTAAACAAAACGCCAACGAAACTCTACCTTGTGCCACCATGCGACCAGTGCTCTGCCGTTATCCATAAGCACGACGAACCAACAGTTTCCGGGTTCGGATTCCAACCTTCCGCCGGTGCCGCATGCCCAAATGCGGCGCAATGTCCAATTCACCGGTGAGAAAGGAAGCGAGGTTCCGGGCATCCTGATTCAGATGGGCGTAGCGGGCGTGCTCAAGTTTTTCCTGCGTCAATTGCGCTAGCATTTTGATCAACCATCCGGGATACAACGCCTCGGCACCACCGGCCCCCACAACCGCCGGGGTGCGCCTGCCCGGATAAGATACGTCCGTTTTCTTTGAGAACCCCGCGCCAAACCACCAACCTCCGACCACCACCAGCAGAACCGCCGTGGCAGCCAGCAGTTTTAGCGCCGTCCATCGCCGTCCGTATGGGAATACTCCACCCGTGCGGTTCCCGGCAAGCTCCTGGCGGATGCCAGCCATAATTTTTGTGTGCAGGGCTTCGGAAAATTCGGGTGCTGATCCGACGGCGGCCTTGCGAAGTCGTCCGGCGAGTTGATCGTGCTGCCGATTAGTTCTTCGGAATTTCATGGTGACTCCTATTGTTATAACGCCGGTGGCCGCTCATGCACCCGCCGGGCCGATGATTCATCGCTCAAATCCGCCAGAGTGTGCAATCGCCCACGGCACCGGTGCAGCATGACGGCGACGGATATTGTTGTCCCCCCGGTGATCACCGCAATCTCCGTGAGGGACATGCCTTCAGCATAATATAACCACACCAGCGCGAACTGTTTTTCCGATAATACCGTTCGGACTCTCAACCATAGCTTCTCATTGGCCTCCTTGCGTGAAAGCACCGTATCCGGTGGTGGAATCCGGCCCGGAAGGTCCTGCGGCATGGCTGCTGTTTTGTGGCCTTTACGACCGTGACTAACAGATTCCCGGTGTGCCAGCGTGAATATCCAGGTCTTGAATTTCCATCGTTGACTATAGCGGTGCAGGTAGCGATGCGCCTTGAAGAACACTTCCTGGATTACATCCTCGGCATCGTGCGGGTTAGCGCAAAACCGGCGCGTCAGAAATCCCATCAGCGGGGCCTGATACCGTCGGACGAGTTCCTCAAAACAGGCCACGGACCCGCGCTGGGCCATTCCCGCGATATCCTCGTCTGTATATTGTGACAGGTCATCCATGAAAAGCCGTCTTCCATTTGGTATAAGCTCTCTCGATTCGTCGCCCCCGCCAGGCTGGGCATCGCCCCGATTTATCGAGTAGGCCTTAAGGCGGTGACGAAACTACCGTAGGTGCGGGCAACAGTCTGGTGATCAGCAAATTTGGAATTGTCCAGTCGGCATGCACGACTCGTCCTTTAACGCTCAGCACCATATTGGAAACCGCGACGGCACGCGCCATGACCGCGTGCTGGCTGGCGGTCATTCCAGCCGTGGCGGCGTGTTGCCCGGCAGCCAGTCCCGCCAGTTCGATCTGGCTTTTGATCCCCTTGATTACCGACTCAATCTGAGAAGCTGCGGAAACGCTCGCCGCCACGGCCTGCGACTGAATCACCAGACTATTCCTGTTTTCCAGGACATGCATCCAACAGCGGTCAATCTGCCTGAATATCGGCGACCTGACGAGCTTTAGCTTATTTATACCCGCCCCGGCTATGTAAAACATGTCATCCGGGGTGCTCCCAGCGAGCAGCTTGGCGTGTTTCGTCAGTGCGGGTGCTTTGCCATCAAGCGTATCGATCTCATTTTCGACGCTCCGGAGCCGACGTCCGATCAGCGCCAGCGATCTCCCGTAGCACGCAAGATAAATGGTCCGATGCGGATTTTTATTCCAGGAAAGGATAGTAAATTTGCCGTACTGGCGCTTGGTGTAATTTGGAAAGAGTTTGCCCGCGACCATCAGTGCGGCGGGCTTAAAGGCCGCATGCACCAGTGCAACGACGGATCTCCGCGATTGGTAGGTGCCAAAAATCGTCATATCGTGAATTTTATTGATGGATTGGATGCCCAACACCTCCCGCGCAGTACTGCGAACGCTGCCCATCCGGGCGGCGATTCCAGGCTGCCGCTCCACGGTGCTGCAGAACCGCATCCACGCGGGGGATAAGCGCATGGCGTCAAAGTTCATATACACGATCAACCGGGAACCGGCCGGTATTTCCTTTGGATTCAGCGGCGAGGCGGTGAGCTTGGCTGTCGATTCCAAACCGAAAAGGGCGACTGCGGTCAACGTGACAAACCATTTCATCATAATGCTATCCTTGTGAAAGCAAGCCTTGTTTCAATCCTTTATACCCGTGATCGGACGGAATCATTACATACAATGTAAGTATGGAGTTGGATAGTGCGTATAAGTGGGTGGATTGCAGATGGTTTTCTGTCGTAACACGGCCCGTTGCGCGAGTAACCGCGGGATGCGATATCCTAAAACAAAAGGAGTGT
>JAKATV010000025.1 GCA_021818565.1 Planctomycetota bacterium | reverse complement strand
CATCGGGCCAGGAAAAGAGTTGTCCTATGACTGTAACTTCTGTTGATGGCAAGTCGTCGGCGCAAATGCCAGCGCAGCGCCCGGCCGGCAAAATTACGCTTGGCACGTTGAAAACCATGCGGCAGCAGCAGCAGCCGATTGCCATGCTGACGTGTTATGATTTTCCCACCGCCAAAATTTTAGCCACCTGCGGCGTGCCGGTTCTGCTGGTGGGAGATTCTGCCGCTACGACTGTACTGGGTGAATCATCCACGATTCATGCAACCATGGATTTTATGATCCTGCTGACCCGCGCTGTGCGGCGCGGGGCACCGGATGTTTTTCTGATGGGAGATATGCCCTTTGGCAGCTATGCCACGGAGGATTCCGCAGTATGTAATGGAAAAAGATTTTTGACCGATGCCACTGTGGATTGCGTGAAATTGGAATGCGATCTGCGGCATGAAAACATCGTGCGGGCGATGTCCATGGCGGGCATTCCGGTTTGTGCGCATTTGGGCCTGTTGCCGCAACGGGCGGTGCAGCAGGGGGGATATCGCTATCAGGGGCGCACAGAGCCAGAGGCCGATCGCCTGGTGCGGGAAGCCGTAGCCATGGTGCAGGCCGGTGCGGAACTGTTGCTGCTGGAAGCGGTTCCGGATCGCGTGAGTCGGCGGATTGTGGAAGCGGTGGGTTGCCCTGTTCTGGGGTGCGGAGCTGGGCCAAGCTGCCATGGCCATGTACTGGTATTGCATGATATGCTGGGCTATACGGAAAAAGTGCCGCGGTTTGTGGAACGCTTCGGCGCGGTTCCGGCGGCGGTGGCGGAGGCGGCCAGTGCGTATGTACGGGCGGTGGAAACGCGGGCCTATCCACAGGTTCGCCATGAATATGGCGTAAAGGAGTCGTAAGTCATCAGTTCGCCGGTATTTTTTCTTTCCGCAGCTGAGCACAGCGGCGATGCCTTGGGAGCCGCCTTAATAGAGGCATTGCGCGGAGAATTTCCCAAAGCGCGCTTTATTGGTATCGGCGGACCAAAAATGGCCAAAGCCGGTTGTCGGCTGTTTGCCGACCCAACCAAAAATTCAGCGATGCTGGTGGGGGCGCTGGCCCAGGCGGGCTACTGGTTGGATCTGCTGAAGCGGTTGAAAAAAGAATTGGCGCTTGATAAGCCCGACGTGATTATCCCGATTGATTCCCCCACGGTGAACTTACGAATCGCCCGCCTAGGGAAAAAATTGGGCGTGCCGGTTTGCTATTACGTAGCCCCGCAACTTTGGGCCTGGGCACCTTGGCGCATTAAAGTGGTTCGTGCCACGGTGGATACGCTGTGTTGCGTATTGCCATTTGAGCAGCATTATTTTGGCCACCAGGGTGTGCATACCGTATATGTGGGGCATCCGTTATTTGATCAGGCGGCCAACCGGTCGGAATCTGATCCGGAATTGGTAAAGCCCCCGCTGCCCGCCGCTCCGCTGCGTCTGGCGTTGCTGCCGGGGTCGCGCAAAGGGGAGATTGCCGCAAATTTACCGCCGATGCTGGAAACATTTCTTACTCTGCGTGGCAAGTTTCCGAGCATTGCGGCGGTGGCGGCGGCAGCCGATGCGGAGCGCGCCTGGCAAATCCGGAATTTTCTGCCGCGATACGGCGCTAAAATTGACGTTCGCACGGGCGTTACAGATGCCGTTATTCGCTGGGCGGATTTGGTCATTACCTGCAGTGGAACGGCGACTCTGCAAATAGCGCGGCATCATAAGCCCATGATTGTGCTGTATCATGTGGCATGGTGGAAGTGGAATCTGGTGGGGCGGTTTTTAATTCAAAGTAAATTCCTTTGCCTGGTAAATATTCTGGCGGATCGCGAGATTGTTCCGGAATTTATGCCTTTTTACGGTCCGGTGCAGCCCGTCATTGATGCCGTCGGCGATTTATTGTCAAATCCCGACAAGCGCAAGGCTATGTCGCAGGAATTAGCAGCTCTCACCGCTCCCATGGCCGCTTATTCAGATCAAATGCCCGCAGCGCGGCGTGTGGCACTGGAAATCGCACGCCTTATGGCAATTCGATAAAATTTGCTATACTTATTGGTTTGAACGTCGGGATGAGGTGAGGAGAAGTGGATTAATGACACAAACAACTTTATCACCTCCTGTAGTAACGCCGTCGCCAGTGGTTTATTTCACTCAGCCAGCCGCGCGGTTATCGGTCCATGGAAAATTTTTGTGTTGTGGTGATGAGCCATTTCTTATAAAAGGCGCAACCTACGGGCCATTTCGCCCGGAGGCGGATGGGTGTGAATATCACACCCCTGAAAAGGTGGACGCCGATTTTTCCATGATGGCCGAACACGGCATTAACTCCGTGCGGCTATATACGGTTCCTCCCCGCTGGCTGTTGGATACCGCCCAACGGCATGGTCTGCACGTGTTTGTCGGATTGCCATGGGAGCAGCATATTGCCTTTCTGGATCATCCGCGAACGCGAAATTCAATAATAGATCGCGTGCGCAAGGGCGTGCAGCAGTGCGCGGGGCACCCGGCTTTACTGGCGTTCGCCATCGGCAATGAAATTCCGGCTCCTATTGTCCGCTGGTATGGATATCGCCGCATTGAGCGTTTTCTCAAACAACTCTACAGCGTGGCGAAAGAGGTTGATCCGGCGGCCTTGGTTACCTACGTCAATTATCCCACCACGGAATATTTGTATCTGCCCTTCCTGGACTTCATGGCGATGAATGTGTACCTGGAAGATAAGCAGAAGCTGCGCAAATATATCAGCCGCCTGCACAATATCGCCGGTGACAAGCCCCTGCTGCTGGCGGAAATCGGGATGGACAGCTTATCGAAAGGAGAATTGCAGCAGGCCGGCACGTTGGGCTGGCAGATTCGCACCGTATTTAAAAGCGGCTGCGCGGGGACTTTCCTGTTCGCCTGGACCGACGAATGGTACCGCGGCGGAAGCGAAATTACCGGTTGGGAGTTCGGACTTACCACACGTGATCGCCGCCCCAAACCCGCTTTGGTTGCCGCTCACGACGCCTTTTCAAAATTGCCATTCCGGGTTGATGCGAAATGGCCGAAAGTTTCCATTGTCATTTGCAGTTATAACGGCTCGCGCACCATTCGTTTTTGCCTGGACGGTGTTTCGCGCTTGCGCTACGCGGATTATGAAGTCATTGTCGTGGATGACGGCTCAACGGATGGGCTGGGGGAGATGGTGCGGGAATATCCCGTGAAATTAATTCAATCGCAAAATAAGGGCCTAAGCAATGCGCGCAATCTTGGCTTGCAAGCCGCTACCGGGGAAATTGTCGCGTATCTGGATGATGACGCGTGTCCCACGCCGTACTGGCTGCATTTTCTGGTGGAAACTTTCCGCACCGGGAAATATGTCGGCGTGGGCGGACCGAACATTGCACCGCCCGGCGATGCGGATATTGCTGATGCGGTAGCCCATTCCCCCGGCGGCCCGATTCATGTTTTGTTAAGCGATACGGAGGCCGAGCACATTCCCGGCTGCAACATGGCGTTTTTGACGCAGTCCTTGCGGGCGGTCGGTGGTTTTGACCCGCTATTTCGAATTGCCGGTGATGATGTGGATGCCTGTTGGCGGCTGCAGGCTCGCGGCTGGCACCTGGGCTTTAGTCCGGCGGCCGTGGTGTGGCATAAACGCAGAAATTCGCTGCGCGCCTATTGGCGGCAACAGTTGAATTACGGTAAAGCCGAAGCCATGCTGGAACGTAAATGGCCTGAAAAATATAATGCCTTCGGCCATATCGCGTGGCACGGGCGGATTTATGGCCGCGGATTGTGGCAGTTTCTAAACTGGGGACACCGCAGAATATATCATGGCTCCTGGGGCGGAGCCTTGTTTCAAAGCGTGTATCACGGCTCGCCGGGGGTTATGATGTCATTGGCAATGACACCGGAATGGTATCTGGGCGTGCTGATGTTAAGCGTGATGTTCATGGTGGGCTTTTATTGGCACCCTGTCGTACTGGGCATACTGCTTCTGGCGGCGTTGACCGCGACCGTGACCCAGGCGGTCATTGGTGCTTTCTACTGCCGCTTTGATGAGGTTCCCCGCACGCGAAAGGCCGTGTTAAAATTGCGGCTCCTGACCATGTGGTGTTATCTCATTCAACCGGTGGCGCGCTTGCGTGGTAGACTTTCTCGAGGGTTATCACCTTGGCGGATGCGTATGCCAAGCGGGCTGGATATTCCCGTGCCGCGGGAATTTGTTCTCTGGAGCGAAGCGTGGCGCAGTGCCGAAGATCGCCTGACTGATCTGGAATTCTTCCTTAAACAGGAAGGAATGTGTGTGCAGCGCGGGGGCGATTTTGACCGCTGGGACCTGACCTGTCGCAGCGGTACATTTGGCTCCCTGCGCATCCGGCTGGTCATAGAAGAGCATGGAAATGGCCGGCAACTGGCCCGATTGCGCACCTGGCCGACAGTTCCCCGCGTTATTTTGATGATGTTGGTTACTTTAATTGGTCTGGGGATTTTTGATCTTAGTGCCCGCAGTTGGCCCGGGGCTATTCCCATGTTGCTGGTGGCCGGGGCGTTGGCGCTGCGGGTGTCCATGGATGCGGGCGCGGCGTTGGCGGTCATCTTCAAATACATCCGCCAGAGTCGGCCCGGTGAATGCGAAGTCAGGAATGATCGATGAACGTGTCGGCCAAAACGGTTCGACCCGCCCGGCCCGGTGCCTTGCGCACGGCGGCACGGCTTTTGGCGTTGTGCATGGGCGGGGAAGTGCGAACAACAAGTGTGGGTCTGGTGCTGATGCTCTCCGGATCATTAATCGGGCTTTTGCAGCCGTGGCCGCTGAAATACATTATGAATGTGGTGGCGACAAAATCCGCACCGCCGGGATTTCTGGTCGCCACACAAAACTTTATCGCGCATTTAATTCCTATCGGCAACAACAAGCTGGGGCTAATCGGATTGTTATGTCTGGCGTTGCTGCTTTTAAGTGTGGGCAGCGCTGCGATAACCGTCCTAAGCACCTGGCTTCTGGTTTCATCCGGCTTGCGCATGGTCTTTAAACTCCGCTGCCGCGTTTTTGAACATATGCAACGCCTGCCCTTGAGTTTCCATGATTCCACCACGGTCGGCGACTCTTTATACCGCATTACCTGGGATACGTATGCTGTGCAGGCTCTGTTTAATGCGGGGTTGGTGCCGGGGATTTCATCGGTTGTCACACTCGTGGGCATTGCGATCGTGATGGTCGGACAGGATTGGGAGATCGCGGTGGTGGCTCTGGTTATCGGCTGCGTGTTGCTGGTGCTGGTTCATGGGCTGGAAAAGCCCACAACCGAGCTATCTACGCGTGTGCATGAATATGAGAGCCGCGTCAGTACGCGCGTGGAGCAAACCCTGGGCGGTATTCGCGCGGTGCAAGCCTTTGGCCGGGAGGCTTTGGAGTCAACGCGCTTTGCCAAGCAGGCCAATGAAAGCCTGAAGGCCAATTTACGCCTTACGGTCCTGCAAACCGCCAGTCAAAGCGGCGTGGCCGTTTTGTTCGCTTGCGGTACTGCCGCCATCATATGGATGACGGCTCGCCGGGTGCTGGCCGGGCAGTTGTCACCGGGCGATATTGTTCTGATGGTCGGTTACACCGCCCTGTTGTTTAAGCCGCTGGAAACACTTTCTTATACCGTATCGTCCATACAAGGATCAGTAGCCGGAGCGCATCGGGTTTTTGAAATTTTGGATAAAAAACCCCTGATCAGTGATTCGCCCCATGCCACTGCGATCAAAACCCCGGTGCTGGGGAAAATCGAATTCGAGCATGTCACATTTGGTTACCAACCCGACCAAAAGGTTCTCGGCGGCGTTGACCTGACCATTCCCGCCGGTACTTCGGTGGCGATGGTAGGGCCTTCCGGTGCGGGAAAAACCACGTTGGCGTCGCTGATTTTACGCTTTTATGATCCGGTTCACGGGCGGATATTGCTCGATGGCCGCGACTTACGCGACATTACGCTGGCGTCTTTGCGACGGCAGATTGCCATTGTGCCGCAGGAACCGGTGCTTTTTGATGTCAGCATTCATGAAAATATCGCCTATTCCCGGCCGGAAGCCACCCTTGACGATGTCCATGCCGCCGCCCGCGCTGCCGGAGCCTGGGATTTTATTCAGGCATTGCCCGCGGGTTTTGATACGGTTATCGGAGAGCGCGGCGTGATGCTCTCCGGCGGCCAACGGCAACGATTGTCTCTGGCCCGCGCGTTTTTGAAAGATGCGCGAATTGTTGTGCTGGATGAACCGACCACCGGGCTGGATGCCCAAACCGAAGCAGATGTTTTATCTGCCCTGCGGCGGCTTATGGCGGGCCGCACGACCTTTATCATCGCGCATCATCTGCATACCGTGCGGTATGTGGATCAGATTATCGTCCTGCAAGGCGGAGCGCTCATTCAAACTGGAACGCACGATCAACTGCTGCAACAGGATGGTCTGTACCGCCAGTTGTATAATTTGCAATATCAGCCTCAGATGCAGCCGGCGGAGGTTCCATGAGCACGCCATCGGCTGATTGTATGACCCCTTGGGACGGCGGAACATTGCCGACGGGCGTTCGCGTCGGTGCGAATACCTGTATCCTGGGTAAAGCTGCGTTTCGCAGATTTCGCGGGCAACTGCCCGATGCTCTGGTCATCGGGGATCAGGCGACTATGGACGGCGTCCAATTTTCCGTGGGGCCGGCGGCCCGGATTGCCATCGGCAGTTTCTGCTGTTTCACCGGCGCTGTGCTGATGTGTGAATTATCCATATCCATTGGCAGTTACGTACTTATTGGGTGGAATGCGGTGATCGCGGACAGTGATTTTCATCCCATTGCCCCGGCAGAAAGAATTCTCGACGCGGTAGCCTGCTCTCCGGCAGCCCATGGGCCGCGGCCGAAGGTGCTGACGGCGGCGGTAGTTATTGAGGACGATGTGTGGATCGGACCGGATGTCACCATTTTTAAGGGTGTGCATATCGGCCGGGGGGCGTGGATCGGGCCGGGCAGCGTGGTGACGCGGAATGTTGCTCCGGGCACACGGGTGGCCGGCAACCCGGCTCGCCCGGTGGAGGTATCCTAATGAGCCGCACGATACCAGGCGACTGGCATAACGGACTCATTCCGGACAATGCCGTAATGGGCGACGGTGCCTATGTGGAAACGTCCTGGAGTTTTCAACGATGCCGCAGCACGCGCGATCAGGCGATCATATTGGGAGAAAATAGCTCGGTATACATGCGCTGCATGTTTGACATGGGAATGGAAGCGCAACTGACTGTCGGGGCGTACAGCCTGATAAATGGCCTGTGGCTGATTTGTGATCAGCGCGTGACTATCGGCACGCACTGTCTGGTGTCATGGAATGTGGTCATCATGGACAATTTCCGTGCCCCGGAGGATATTCCCTCGCGCCGGCGCATGTTGGAGGAATTTGCCGCCGGGCGCGACCGCCGACTGACGCCCGCCATAAAACCGCGGCCGGTCGTCATCGGCCATAACGTATGGATTGGTTTTGATTGCTGCATATTGCCGGGCGTTCGCATCGGCGACGGCAGCATTATCGGCGCGCGATCGGTGGTGGACGGCGAGATACCTCCGTATTGTATTGCCGCCGGCAACCCGGCGCGAATTATTCGTTTCCTGTCGGAAAAGGAGGACAGCCTTGGGCGACACAACCAAACCTAAAATAATTGTTTTCGGCATTCTGTTCTGGTATCCGCTGGCGGGCGTAACGTATCAATTTCTGCACTTTATGCTGGGCCTGCGGAAGCTGGGGTATGATCCCTATTACGTGGAAGATTCCGCGCGGTGGGTCTACAACCCTGACGTAGGTGATTGCACTGCAGACGCTTCAGCAAACATTAACGCCGTGACTCCCATTCTAAGCCGGCACGGTCTGGCGGACCGCTGGGCATTTCGCGGGTATTATGAAGGCGGCCAATGTTATGGCATGACCGACTCACAAATAACAGAACTCTATCGCACCGCGGATGTGATGATCAACGTGACCGGGGCACAGGAACTGCGGGAAGAGCATCTGCGGTGTCCCGTACGCGTCTATCTGGAAACTGATCCGGTGGAATCGCAAATTCGCATTTCCCAGGGAGATCCAAAAACGCTGGCCACACTGGATCAGTACACGCACCACTTTACCTATGGTGAAAATCTGGGCTATCCGGATTGCAAACTTCCCGCAGGGCGTTACCACTGGCGGCCCACGCGCCAGCCGGTACTTCTGGATTTATGGGAGCCGCTGGCGGCGGTTCCCGGTGCAGCGTTCAATACGATTGCGACGTGGAAAAACAAGGGAAAAGATATCGTATTTAACGGCGAAACTTACTACTGGTCCGAAGATCGTGAGTGCCTCAAAT
>JAKATV010000236.1 GCA_021818565.1 Planctomycetota bacterium | reverse complement strand
TTGCCGCAAACATTCGCGGGCCTTATTGATAACCCAGCTTGATTAGCGCGGCATGGGAATCACGGCTCCCGGCCTTGCGCGGTGCCCATTGATCGTTAGCAAATCAACTTCCATAATGCGCCAATTTCCTGGTCGGTGGTGATCCTGCCAGATAAAACGCCAGGAGGTGGTTACCGGGCCGTAATCGCGGGTGCTGGTCCAGATTACCAGGTGCGTAACGGCCTGATTGCCACGCATCTGCACGGACATAGAACGAATAATATTGCCGGTGATATGGGCGGATTTCAGTCGATCCGCCAGGCCGGATTGCATTTGGGCATAATTCCACTGGCCAAAGGTGGCACGTCGTGAAATATAGCGCATGATGGCCGGAACGTCATCGTGCGCGGCTGCGCTGACGATCGCGTCATTGGCATTTACCAGTCGTTCATGCGGAGTTACCACCAGTACCGCAGTGAAAATCCAAAGGAGCGTAACCGCGAAAATGGCGATCCCGAGATTTCGCAGTGCGGCCCGTTGCGTATTAAGCCCCCGCCAGATCGCCGCAATGGCACACAAAAACATTGCGGCCCAAATGGCCCAATGATTTTCAAAAATGATGGAGCTGACTGACTTGGGAAACCCGGCACCCAGACGGATATAAGCCAGTGTGTGGATCGTATCAAGTGTATTAAGTATTAAAGCAAACAATGTGCACTCCAGTGCTGTTGGCCTGTTCGGATGTCTTGTGGAGTATTGTATGGCTCCGCCCCGCGGTGGGGCAACGAAGGGATCCCCCAAACTCGAATATGGCGAACCGGGGAGCTGTGCGGCTAAGATACCATGGTAGAGTATCTTGGACAGTATGGAGTTTTATCCACGTGGAATTTAATATTACTCAAACGGATTATTTGTTTTCTTATAAACTCATGACCAATTTGATCGTGCCGCGGCCGATTGCCTGGATCACCAGTATCGATGGGGCAGGAGTCATTAACGCGGCACCATTTAGCTTTTTTAATATGCTTGGCGCTGAACCGCCGATTCTGGCCGTTGGAATCGGGCGGCGACCGGGAACCAATACGCCGAAAGACACTGCCTTAAACATTCGGAGCACCGGTGAATTTGTGGTGAACCTGGTAACCGAAGAAATGGTGGAAAAAATGAACGAATGTTCCGTGGATTTTCCCCATGGCACCAGCGAAGTGGAAAAAATCGGTTTAGCCTGTGCCGCGGGCCGACAAGTGAAGGTTCCCCATTTGGCAAAATCCGCGGCAAGTTTTGAATGCCGCCTGGTGCAATATATCGAGATTGGAGATAATCTTGTTTTCATCGGTCAAATCGTGCATTTGCGGATTGCCGATGAAATTTACGATGCGGACAAAAAGCATATTCGTACCGAAGTGTTCCACCCGGTCGGGCGCATGGGTGCTCCGGCGACGTATGTGCGCTCCCGTGATCGCTTCAATATGCCGCGGCTGAATTATCAGCAGTGGTTGGAGAAGCATTAGTCCGCCAAATCGAAAAGTATTGCCCTTGCCACAGCAGTGAAAATCTGTGGCGAACCGACGCGAAGGCCGGATTAACCCATAAGCCGAACTTCCCATATCCGTGCCTTACGACAATATAATGAGCCGCCATAGCTTCGCTTTTGAGCCGTCGCATTTCTATGGCCGTGGGAATTCCCGGTTCAGGAAACCAGCTTAGGGGCATGGTCATGCCCTTGGGCATCCATGGCAAGTAGCCGTTGGAAAGTATCAATGTGGGATGGCCCCGCACTTTCCGACAGACATACCGCCATTGAGCGGCTTGCTGCGGATAGGCCCATAGATATCCGGTTTGCTGATCGCGTGTTTTGTTTTGCCAGCACCAGAACGTCAGGCCTATGTTGCGGGCCTGACTGCACAGCGCCATAATTCCCAGCACCGTTGCCACCTGTACCTGCCTGGTCCGGCAACGGCTGATTACCAGAGCCGTAAACAGAACCGGCAAATAGGAATAATATTCCCAGGCATATTTCCAGCCGTAAAAACCCAGCACGAAAGCGATGTGCATGATGGCGATGGAAAGCGCTGTTTCCATTAAACGGTTGGGCGTATGCACCCAATCGGTGATCAGGCCGCCAACATAATGCCTCTTGCCGATATTTTCCGGAGATTGTTTTTGCCGCAATCCGCGTATCAATAAAACCCACAGCAAGATCGCGGACATCGCCAGCCAAACTCCGGCAGGTGTAATAATATAGTAATACCATGGGTGATAGGCCGGTGACCAGAACTGCAAACCACTGCCGGAAAAAAAGCCGAAATGGGTATCTTTGTAGGTGCGCATGCCGGTGATTGGCACGATGGTTAAAAGCAGTGATTGAATTCCAAATCGCCAGATCATCGCCGCCGCCATCAGTACACCGGTTACCATCGCCGGTGCGGTGCGGCGCAATAATCCCGACCAGCGGCGCTCATGACGGTAACAATCTATAATCGTCCAAATCACCAGCAGCAAACCGTACACATAGGCCATGGAGGGTTTAACAAATAAGCACGCCGTGCAGATCGCCAACGCGCGTTGCCGCCGGCCACCGGCCTGTTCCGCGATCGCCCACAGCAGCAGTAGCGCCTCCAGCGGGTGGGTGAGGGTCAGATAGAATGGCCTAATCGCCACGGGCAATGCGATAAATAAAAATACCAACGCCGGGCGTGATAATTTCATCGCGACTGCGAAGCGCGCAATCATCACAGCCATGAGCACTTCCATGACGGATGTTATCACCAGATAGGCCGCCGGAGTGCGGCCCAGAAGCACGAAACCCAAGTGGGCCACCATTAAGCTTGCTAAACCGTGGGTATAGCCAAAATCAATCGCCGGCTTCATTCCCATGGAAATCAGCAAATCGCCTTTTAATGCGGTGCCGGGATCAAAAAAGGAAAAAAAAGTCCAACCGGCAATCCGGGGTAACTGCCAAATTTGCAGCACGACCAGTAGAATCGCGAAGGCAACAGCCAATACCAGAATCCGGCGGCGCGCCGACGGGCGGTGTTCTGGCATATTGCCGTGATTTTGTTTCTCCGTGAGCGCATGGGAATTTGTCACTACATCCTTCATCGCGGGAATTCTAACGGAAATTGACTCGGCGCTGCCATTGTCGCATCGTGTCATTGGCATTTCGTCACTGTCATGTCGCTTGACCACTTGATAGGTATTTCCTAGCATAACGGCTTGTTTCCGCACCGTGTGTTGGTTGTGGGATGAAGGTATGTTCAAGAAGCAGGAAAAAATGGCAAAGAAAACAATCGCTCAGTTGGATGTTAAAGGCAAGCGGGTATTGGTGCGGGTGGACTTTAATGTCCCGTTGGATGGAGCCGGAAAAATTACCGATGACCGCCGAATTGTTTCAGCACTGCCGACCATTGAAAATATTATCAAACGCGGCGGAAAAGCGGTTCTGATGAGCCACCTCGGGCGGCCCAAGTCCGGACCGGAGGCGAAGTTTTCACTGCAGCCGGCGGCGGAACATCTTAGCGTTTTGTTAAAAAAGAATGTAAAGCTGGCCCCAGATTGCGTTGGCCCGGCAGCGGAAGCCATGGTTGCCCAAATGGCCGATGGCGATGTGGTGGTGTTGGAAAATACGCGATTCCATAAAGGTGAGGAAAAAAATGATCCGGCCTTTGCGGCCCAGTTGGCCAAGCTGGGCGATCTGTATTGTAATGACGCCTTTGGTACGGCGCATCGGCAACATGCCTCAACGTATGGTGTGGCCGAGATTTTAGGATCGGGTAAGCGCGTCATCGGGTTCCTGATCGAAAAAGAATTGAAGTTTCTTGGTGAGGCACTGGATCATCCCAGCCGTCCCTTTGTTGCCATCCTCGGTGGTGCCAAGGTTTCCGATAAAATTGCCGTCATTGAAAATCTGCTGCGAAAGGCCGACACCATCCTGATCGGTGGAGCAATGGCCTATACGTTTTTTCTGGCGCAAGGCAAGCAGATCGGCAAATCTCTGGCGGAACGGGATAAGGTAAATCTGGCGGCCGATCTATTGGCGAAGGGCGAAGGCAAGCTGGTATTACCAATGGATACGGTCGTAGCATCGGAAATTTCCGATACAGCCGTCACTGCGGTGGTGGAAGGCAAAATACCGGATGACAAAGAAGGTCTGGACATTGGCCCCAAGACGATTGCCGATTACAAGAATCGGATTCGTTCCGCCCGCACAGTGGTATGGAATGGTCCCATGGGAGTCTTTGAGAAAAAGCCGTTCCAGGCGGGAACGCGGGCTGTGGCGGAAAGCCTGGCGGAAATTACGGGGCATGGAGCCACGACCATCATAGGTGGTGGTGATTCCGCGGCAGCCATCGAGCAGTTTGGCTTGGCTGCCAAAGTGTCGCACGTGTCCACGGGTGGGGGGGCCAGTCTCGAATTTATGGAAGGCCGCGGATTTCCGTGCATCGATATTCTCGACACGGTATGATTTAAAAAGAATGAAACGGGGAAAGGGAACCTTTTCGCGGTATAGCGCCGCTGAAAGGTTTCGTAGGATGCCTTGGTTTAATGCGGATCGTGCGAACGGGGTTGGTTAATCGGGCCGCTCTGGCTAAGCGTGTTTTTGTTGGCGACATTGGGATGCCTGAAGAATGAACAGCGTTTTTTTGCGTCCGCCGCATTTGCCTCTGGTAGCGCCGTCCATTCTGGCGGCTGATTTTGGCCGCCTGGCCGAAGAAGCCGCGGATATCGAACGTGCCGGTGCCGATCTGCTGCATGTGGATGTGATGGATGGCCACTTTGTCCCCAATTTAACCATGGGGCCGGATATTGTTCTGGCGTTGGCGCGGGCGTGTCATCTTATGCAGGATGTGCATCTGATGGTGACCGATCCGCAGGATTTTGTTAAGCCATTTATTGAAGCGGGGGCGGGGCATATTACATTCCATATTGAAGCGCCGGGCCTGACTCGTTTTGGTGCGGTAGATTTAATTAAACGTATACATGATCTTGGGGCGACCGCGGGTATTTCCCTCAACCCCGAAACCCCGCCGGAAGCGATTGGTGCGGTGCTTAATCAGGTTGATCTGGTGCTGGTGATGAGCGTGCATCCAGGCTTTACCGGCCAGAGCTTCATGCCTGAAGTGCTCAACAAGGTGCGCACACTGCGTAATGAGCTGGAACCGCGTCAGCGGCTATCAATTGATGGCGGTATTGGCATACGCACCGCGCATGACGCCCTGGAAGCTGGGGCGGACGTGCTGGTGGCGGGAGCGGCCGTGTTCCGCGCTTCGCAGCGCGCGTCAACGATTCAATTGTTACGCGGTGATTATCCGCGTTAAGGTTTTTTCAGATTCATCGGAAAGAATTTCAAATAAAGGGTGTGATACGATGTCCATGCTGGCGGGAAAAAAGGCTTTTATTTTCGGCGTACTGAATGAATATTCCATCGGCTGGCACATCGCCGAGCAACTCCATAACGCGGGCTGCCAACTGGGATTTTCCCATCTGCCCGGGGAAAAAATTGAGCGCCGAGTGGTTAAAGCCGTGGAGCGCTTTAACCCCAAAGTTCTCGCCCCTTGCGATGTCAGTAAAGATGAAGATATTAAGGCGGCGTTTCAGCAGGCCGGGGCCGCGTTCGGCACGTTTGATATTCTCGTACACTCGCTGGCTTTTGCTCCGGCGGAGTCGTTGCACAATCCGTTTCTGCAAACCAGCCGCGACGCCTGGAAAATGGCGTTGGATATCAGCGCCTATTCGCTTCTGGCCCTGGCCCGGGAAGCCCAGCCCCTGATGAACCCCAACGGCTCGATAATCACCATGAGCTACCTGGGCGCGGAGAAATATGTACCTATGTACAATGTCATGGCCGTTGCCAAAGCGGCTCTGGAATGCACGGTGCGTTATCTGGCCGCGGAACTGGGCCGGGATGAAAAGCATATTCGAGTCAACGCCATCAGCGCGGGAGCCATTAAAACCATGGCGGCTCGCGGCATTGGCGATATTGATAAAATGATGGTGCATTACACCGAAAAGGCACCCTTGCCATGGAATACGGATGACGCCGCTACCCATGTGGGCAAAACCGCGTTTTACCTCTGTTCCGATTTATCCTCCGGTGTTACCGGCGAAACCCTCTATGTCGATGGCGGATATAACATTGTCGGGTGGTAACGCGGATGGTTCCGCGGCCCGTTGGTCTTTTTCATTCCTCGTGAAGAATTTCTGCCGTGCTGACCCGCATTGAACCCGCTGATCTCGGCCTGCAGGAGGCCGCTGCATTAATCCGTCGCGGCGATCTCGTCGCTTTTCCCACGGAAACGGTTTATGGCTTAGGGGCGGACGCGGGCAACGCGTCCGCCATTGAAAAAATTTATCAGGTTAAGGGGCGACCCGCTAATAATCCGCTGATTGTACATGTGCCGGACGTGGCGGCGGCGCAAAGCTATTCAGCCGGATTAACACCCCTTGCTGTCGCATTTGCACAAGCATTCTGGCCCGGCCCATTAACCCTGGTTTTACCGCGCAATGACCGAATATGTCCGGAAGTCTCGGCCGGGAAAAATACCGTGGCCATTCGCTGCCCCAGTAATCCGGTTGCACAAGAACTGCTGCGGACCGCCGGCCGGCCCATTGCCGCACCCAGCGCCAACCGTTCCGGTCACACTTCACCTACCACGGCACAGCATGTCTATGACGAATTGGCCGGGCGCATTGCATTGATTCTTGACGGCGGCCCTTGCGGCGTGGGTTTGGAATCTACCGTGGTGGATGTAACGGGGACAATCCCTGCGATTCTGCGCCCGGGTGCTGTTACCCAGGCGATGCTGGCGCTATGTCTTGTTGCGGGCGGATTTTCCACACCAGTTACCGTGCTAACCAGACATGCTGGAAATTCCACCAATGAGCCTTTGGATAGTCCGGGCCAACTCGAAAGTCATTATGCCCCACGCACGGCGGCCTATCGCTTTTACGCCTCTGATCTGCGAAGATTGAACGCCTATTTGCCGGCCATGCGAAATCGGCGAATTGGAATGCTGTGCCTAGAGGGTTTTGCCGCTCCGGCGGGGCTGGCGAAACTACTTGTCTTGCCCGCCTCCGAGCAAGCGTGTGCCAGAGTTTTGTATGGTGCCTTGCGCGAATTGGACACCGCAGGCTGTGATGTACTGCTGATACAATGTCCGGAGAATAGTGTTGGCGTATGGGCGGCCATTGAAGACCGTTTGCGCCGTGCCACGAAAGAACTGCCTCGATGATAGCCCAGAATGGAATATTGGAAATTTCCGCTGCCCGCTTATGCGGCAACGTGCAGGCGTTTAGATCCCACCTGCCCGGCCATGTGCTGCTTGGTGCCACTGTCAAAGCCAACGCGTACGGCCACGGTTTGCACAATGTTGTTCCGTTGCTGCCGGCGGCGGGCATCTCCTGGTTGTGTGTGTATTCGCTGGAGGAAGCAATCGCGGTTGCCGCGCTGAATGCAAACTTGCCGATTTTGGTTTTAGCACCGGTGGTTCTAACGCCGGAATCATCCGATTTACCGCAACATGTAATGTCCGTTGTGGCGTCGGGCCGTGTGCGACTTACGGTAACCGATGCGCAATCAGCCTCATACTTAAGTTCCTTTCTGCTGGGCATGGGGTACGCTGGTCCCCTGGCCGTGCATATCCAGGTTGACACCGGATTAACCCGGCAAGGGGTGTCGGTGCAGGAACTGCCGACGTTAATTCAGCACGTGCGAGCTTTATCCGCTATACGTCTGGAAGGCATATTTATGCACTTTTCCCATGGCGATCAGCCGGGTCATACTGCTAATGCGATGCAACTTAATGAATTCATCCGGGCGGCATCCGGTGAAAAGAAAAACGATCCGCAATTAATTTTGCATGCCCATAATTCCGGCGGGGCCTGGCATGATGGCGTGAACGCGTTGGATATGGTGCGGCTGGGGATCGGATTGTACGGATTGCAGCCGTCATTGGCGGCACCAGTCGCCGCCCTAGCCCCCATTGCTCGGTTATTCGCCCCTATTACCGCCGTTCATTCCTGCGCTATTGGGACCGGAGTAGGATACGGCCACACGTTTATCACCGCCCGAATTAGCCGCGTAGGTGTGGTGCCGGTAGGGTACGCAGATGGCTACCCGCGCGAATTGTCCAACCGGTCTTTTGTATTATTACGCGAAAAGAAGCTGCCGGTGGTGGGGCGGGTGAGTATGGACCAGACGTTGGTTGATTTAACCGATAGCGACGGCCAAGTGGGTGACTTGGTCACCATGATTTCCGATGATCCACTTTCCCCCATCAGTATGGACCATCTGGCAGAGAAGTGTAATACCATCGGTTACGAACTGGCCACCCGGCTAGGCCCCCGCCTCGAGCGCCGGGTAGTTGATGTCCTTTGTTCATAACTCCACGCGTATGC